>NZ_QKSE01000001.1:0-277446 GCF_003234595.1 Curtobacterium sp. MCPF17_051
ACCCACCCCAGCAAGACCAGCAAGTCCAGCACGACCAGCCCCACCACCGCCCCACCACGACCTCCCGGAGCAGAGCCCATGAGCCAGACCGCAGCGATCCCGCTCAGCGGCATGCTCGACCGCCCGGTCCTCCGCGGCCGTCAGGTCACCCGCTCGGAGACGGTCCTCGCCTGGTCGGTCGCCGCGATCGCCGCACTGCTCCTCACCGCCGCGGTCCTGTTCCTCTCCGCGGGCGGCCGCTGGTTCGTCGTCGAGACCCCGTCGATGGGCGAAGCCGCCCCCGTCGGCACCCTCGTCCTCGACCTGCCGGTGGACGTCGCCACGCTCAGCGTCGGCGACATCGTCTCGTTCGAGACCTCCGCCAACCCGGACGTCGTCTACACGCACCGCATCGTCTCGATCGACGCGGACGGCGGGCTCCACACCCGCGGCGACGTCAACGGCGCGACCGACCCGTGGACGCTCACCCAGGCCGACGTCATCGGCACCCCCGCGCTCCTGGTCCCCCGCATCGGCTGGCTGCTCCGCGCCGCGCCGATCCTGCTCATCGGCACGCTGATCATCCTGACCCTGACCAGCGCGTTCACCGACCGGGTGACCCGTTCCTGCCTCCGGATCGCGGGCAGCGCCCTCACCGTCTCGTACGCGGCGTTCGTGTTCAAGCCGTTCGTCAACGTGACGACGATCACGAACACCTCGAGCCCGACGGGGGTCGAGGCCACCGTGATCTCGTCGGGGATCTTCCCGGTCCGCGTCGACGCCCACGGCGGGAACAGCGTCCACCTGGTCGACGGCGAGATGGGCCGGGTCGTCATCCACGAGCTGACGAAGAACGGGCACTACCAGCTCATGTCGAACATCGACCTCGATCCCCTGGGCTGGGTCGCGTTGATCGCCGTGTGCCTCGTGCCGCTCGTGGCGTGCCTGGCGGTCGGCCGCGTCGAGACGGTGCGTCCCTCGTGATCCTCCGCCGCCTGCGCGACGGCCGCGTCGTCGCCGTCCTCCTCGTGGTCGCCCTGGCCGTCGTCGTCCTGCTGAACCAGTTCGCCCCGACCCGCTCGGCGTACAGCGCACGCGTGACCAACAGCGCGAACACCGCGGCGACCGCGCCCTACTTCACGTGCACGGGCGCCGTCGGCGCCGACACCGCGAACGCCCTGTTCGCGTACCGCCTGACCGAGGCCTCGGGTTCGCGGACGGCCACCGACTGGTCCGGTCGTGCTGCGAACGGCACCTACCAGGGCACCATGACCGCGACCACGCCGAGCCCGAACGCCTGCCCGCGTGACAGCGGCAGCGCCTACGCGCTCAACGGGTCCACGAGCTACGTCTCCACCCCGCGCTCGTACGCCAACCCCACGACCTTCAGCGAGGAGGTCTGGTTCCGCACCACGGTCGCCGGTGGCATGCTCATCGGCTTCGGCAGCAGCCAGACCGGTGCGTCGGGCCAGCACGATCGGAAGCTCTACCTGACCACCAGCGGCCAGCTCGCGTTCGGCACGTACAGCGGCACCACGCAGGTACTCACCTCGCCGAAGGCCTACACCGACGGCGTCTGGCACCACACGGTGGCGACGATGTCGCCCACCAACGGCATGCGCCTGTACGTCGACGGCACGCTCGTGGCGTCGAACGCGGCCTTCAAGAGCCCCGAGAACTTCACCGGGTACTTCCGCGTCGGCTACGACGTCGTCAGCGGGTGGCCGGGTTCCACGAGCAACCCGTACTTCACCGGGTCGATGCGGTACGCCGCCGTCTACGGCACCGAACTGACGGCCAGCCAGGTGGCCGCGCACGCGGCCGCCGGTTCCTGACAGGGCTGCCTGCCGGACGGGAGGCCCGTGGCCGTGCCCGCCCCGGGCCTCCAGGCCGTCTCTGGTGGCGTCGACAACGTGGGCCGGGTTGGCGGACCGGGCCCACCAACCCGCGGATTCGGGGCGACGAATCCCGCTGATCAGGCCTTTTCGTCCCGTGGACCATGCCAGGATCGTCAGGTCCTGAGACGTCGACGTCTCCGTCCGACCGTCTCGAAAGGCGCCGCCCCCATGTCGTTCTGGGCCCTCTTCCTCATCGCGCTCGGCGTCTCCGCAGACGCCTTCGCCGTCGCCCTCGGCAAGGGCCTGCACATGAAGCGCTTCGACGTGCGGCACGCGATCGTGATCGCGCTCACGTTCGGGGTGTTCCAGGCGGTGATGCCGTTGCTCGGCTGGCTGCTCGGGTCCGCGTTCGCGCAGGACATCGCGGCCTTCGACCACTGGATCGCGTTCGGGCTGCTCGCCCTGGTCGGCGGGAAGATGCTGTGGGAAGCGTTCTCGACGCACGAGGACACCGAGCAGGACACCGACCGGCTGCCCATCCGCCAGTTGCTCGTGCTGGCGGTCGCGACCAGCGTCGATGCCCTGGCGGTCGGGGTCACCCTGGCGTTCCTGCCCGTGTCGATCGGCGGCGCGGTGCTGCTCATCGGGATCACGACCGCGGTGCTGTCGTTCGTCGGGGTGGTCGTCGGTCGCCGGGTCGGCGCCCGGTTCGGCAAGCCGGCGGAGATCGCGGGTGGCGTCGTCCTGATCCTGATCGGCCTGAACATCGTGCTGGAGCACACCGGCGTCATCGGCTGAGGCCAGGACTCAGGAACCAGCCTCGAACACACCGGAGGCCCGTGGCGAGCTGCCACGGGCCTCCGGTGTGGTGCTGGTGGGCGTCAGTACCCGCCCGTGGTGCTGGTGGGGGCGTTCGCGAGGACCGCGACCACGAAGATGATCCAGATGATGCCGAACACGAGCGACAGGGCGCTGATGATGACGCCGGCGAGGGCGAGGCCGCGGCCACGCTCCCCGGTCTTCTTGATCTGCGAGAGCGCGATGATCGAGACCACGAGGCCGGCGATGTTCACCACGAACGCCAGGACGAACCCGACGATCGCCATGACGTTGAAGCGGTCGGACGACGGCTGCATCGGAGCGCCGTAGGGCTGCCCGCCGGCGGCGTAGGGGTTCGGGTTCTGCTGGTTGTACTGGGGCGTGCCGTCACTCATGGCGCCGCGTCCTCTCTGGTCAGGGGATGTCTACGCAGGAACGTACAGGACCAGCGGGCCGCAATGTGCAGAGGTGTGACGGGGAGCCGTGAACAGCCGGGAGGCCCGTGGCGGGCCCGCACCGCGCCTCCCGTCCGCCCGTTGCCGGTCCACCTGCCGGACTCGCCGCAGCCGTCGGGCGCATGATGGGCGGATGGCACGCATCCTCGTCACCGGATCCACCGACGGCCTCGGGCGGGGAACCGCCGACTCGCTGCTCCGCAGCGGACACGACGTCGTCGTCCACGCTCGCAACCGGGCCCGCGCCGAGGCGGTCGCCGACCTGGTGGAGCGCGGCGCCGGACTCGTCGTCGCCGACCTGGCGGACCGCGACGCCGTGATCGCCACCGCTCGGGAACTCGACGCCGGCACCCCGCTCGACGCCGTCGTGCACAACGCCGGCGTGATCTCGGGCCGTTCCCTGGTGCCCGTCAACGTCGTGGCGCCCTACCTGTTCACCGCGTTGCTGCAGGCCCCGAAGCGGCACGTGTACCTGAGCAGCGGGATGCACCGGGGCGGCCGCCCGCGCCTGGACACCGTCGACTGGACCGGCGCTTCGGAGACGAACTCGTACTCCGACACGAAGCTGTTCGTGACGGCGCTCGCCGCCGAGGTGCCGCTCCGACGCCCGGGCGTGCTGAGCAACGCCGTCGACCCGGGCTGGGTGGCGACCAAGATGGGCGGGGCCGGCGCTCCGGACGACTTCGAGCTGGGACACCGCACGCAGGAGACGCTCGCGACCGACCCCGATCAAACCGTGACGGGCGGTTACTGGTTCCACGGGGAGCAGCAGGAACCGCACCCGGCGGTCGCCGACCAGCGGTTCCGCACCGAACTGCTCGACGCGCTCGCGACTGCCACCGGCGTCACGCTCTGAGTCGCGCGCACCGCCGTCAGGAGCGTCGGAGCGTCTCGCTCGGGTACTCGCCGTGCCGGTCGGCGTACGCGGCGGAGAACCGGCCGGCGTGGGCGAAGCCCCAGTAGCGGGCGACGTCGGCGACGTTCGTGGTGGCCGGGTCGGACGCCAGCAGTTCGGTCCGGATGCGGTCGAGCCGCACCGAGCGGATGTAGGCGTTCGGCGACATGCCGAGCAGCCGCTGGAAGGCGGCCTGCAGGGCGCGGAGGCTGAGGTGCGCCATCTCGGCCAGGTCGGTGCTGGTGATCGGCAGGTGCGCGTGCTCGTGGACGTACTCGACGACCTGCCGGATCCGACGGTGCTGCGGGAGCAGGAGTTCGTGCGGCAGGCCGGCGGTGGCGCGGGGGTACAGCTCGAGCAGGGACACCGCGGCCAGCCGGCCCATCTCGGCCTGCAGCAGCGGGGACGCCTGTCGGTCCAGGGTCGTCGCGGAGATGAGCTGGACCGTCTGCCGCCACTGCCGGATCGCCGCGTCGTCGATCTGGGCGGTGTGGTCGAAGCGGCGGAGCGACAGGCCACGCTCGGCTGCGACTCCCTCGACGGCGCTGCGGTTCACCTGGACGAGCCGCTGGTCGTAGTCCTCGAAGCGGAACGGGAACGCCTCGTTCGGCCACATCTGCGGGCGCCCCGGCACGAGGTGGATGGCGGAGCCGCCGTCGCCCAGGACGCCGAGCCCGCGGGTGATCCACTGGACGACGAAGTCGTCACCGGCGGGCATCTCACCCGTCAGGCGTCCACCGAAGCGCACGGCGCGGAGTGTCATCGTGCCGTCGCCGGCCGCCGTGTACCGGTAGTCGAACCCGTCGCCCGTGGTGTCGGCGTGCCACTCGATGCCGTCGTACGCGGTCGCGAGGGTCTGCTTCGCAGCTGCGAGGTCCGTGCCCTGCTCGTCGACCCGGATACGCGCGGGCTGCTCGGTGTCGTCGTTCATGTCGCTCGAGCAGTAGTTTCACACCCCGGTTCGGGCCCATCGCGCGATTGTCCAGATGCGGTCAGAACAGGGCGTCACCCTCGTGCACCGCGAGCAACATCGCCGCGGCGGTCCGGGCCGTGCGGACCGGTTGCACCGAGCGGTGGACGGTCGCCTCGACGTGCGCTCCGTGGAGCAGCAGGGTGAGCGCCTGGCCGAGGTGCACCGGCAACGCGGCCGCAGCGCAGCGTTCGGCGACGTGTGCCTCGACCTGCCGCAGCTGGTCGTGCAGCAGGTCGCTGAGGTCGGTTCCGTCGGCGGCGGCTTCAACTCCGCCGTGGGCCGCGCCGGACCACGCGCGGTGCCCGTCGGCCACGAGACGGTGCTCCAGGTGGGTGAACACGGCGAGCAGCCGGTCCCGGGGGTCGTCGAGGGCGGCCTCGTGCGCCAGCAGTCCGCGCATCCACTCGTCGTGCCGGTGGCGGACGGTGTCGAGCGCTCCGAACCCGACCGGCGCTCCGGACGAGACGGTCGGTTCGGCCACGAGGGTGACGGCGCTCACGCTGCGACGAAGAAGTCCGCGTACGTCGGATCAGCCGGGACGCCCCGCACCACGCCGGACAGCCGCCGGGCGATGAGCGCCTCGAGTTCGATGGGGGGCATCAGGCCGCGGCGGCGCCACTCGAAGGGCTGTGCCCGGAGTTCGTCCATCGCGTCGTCGTCGGAGGGGTGGGCCACGGGAATCATGCGCCGAGGCCGATCACGACGACGGCCGCGGATGCCGTGGCGGTGACCGAGACGATCCCGGTCGCGGTCGCGGCGACCATGAGCGTCCGGAGCCGCGCCTGTTCGCGGATCTCGGTGAAGGGGCTGCGCTCGGAGACGCAGCGTGCACGGCGGGCCACGGCGGTGTGGGCGTGCTTCGGGGCGAGTGCGGTGTCGGTGGTGAAGGTGGTCGTGGTGGTCATCGCTCGGGTCCGTTCCTCTCTGCGTCCTCGCCGGCGGTCCTGTCGATCGGGGTGGGATCGACGGTAGGTCGTGCTCCCCGGTGACCGTGGACGAACCGGGGCCGGACGGCGAAAGTCGGACAGGCGGGCTGCGGAAGGTGTCCGGAACGGGGTGGCGCACCAGCGCGATCCGGCCAGGACGGCCCTGCGAAGGCGTTCGTCGTGTCCGGACCAGGATGGCCTCGACACGACGAACGGAGGACCCGGTGACCCTCGGCCTGCTCAACGGATCGGGCGGGTGGCAGCGCGTGCGACGGCACGGCCTGCTGCTCGCGAACGTCGCCGTCTTCGTCGTGTGCTTCATCGGCATGGTGTTCGCCGGGTGGCGGGTGTCCGTGGCGGACGCCCTCCAGCACGGCGAGGTGGCCGAGTCGCTCTGGGGCTTCCTGACGAGCGGCGACTTCGCCGAGGCCACGTTCGAGAACTGGGAGAGCGAGTTCCTGCAGATGGGCGCGTACATCGTGTTCACGGTGTTCCTGTTCCAGAAGGGGTCGAGCGAGTCCGAGCCGCTGGACGAGGAGAGCCCGCAGGACGAGGACCCACGGGAGCACGCCGACGACCCGAAGGCTCCGTGGCCGGTGCGCCGGGGCGGGATCGTGCTCGTGCTGTACGAGAACTCCCTGCTCATCCTGTTCGCGGTGCTGTTCCTCGGCAGTGTGGTGGGGCACCTGATCGGTGGTGCGGCGGCCTACAACGAGGAGCAGCTCGAGCACGGCGGCGGTGTCGTCTCGGCGTGGGGTTACCTGGGCACGAGCCAGTTCTGGTTCGAGTCGATGCAGAACTGGCAGTCGGAGTTCCTGGTCATCTCGGTGATGGTGATCGCCACCGTGTCCCTGCGGCAACGAGGGTCGAGCCAGTCGAAGGCCGTGGCCGCACCGACGGAGCAGACCGGCGCCTGACCGGACCCGGCTGACGACGATCGCGGGGTTTCCCCACCGACCACGGGGGGCAGCACCGGTGTGCGGGCGGACCCCCGCGGCGAGGCTGGTGCCGGGCAATAAGCTCGTCACCGACACGAAGAGGTCCGCATGTACACCGCCGTCGCCACCCCGGGCGAACCCACCACCGTCCCCCGGTTCCGACCGTTCCGCGCCGTCGCCGACGGCAGTACGTGGCGGGCCTTCGCGTTCCACGCCGCGCACCTGCCGATCGCGATCGCCGCCCTGGCCTGGTTCGTCGTGGTGCTGGCCGTCGGCATCCCGGTGTCGCTGACCTGGGTCGGCCTGGTCGTCGCCGCGTTCCTGCTCGGTGGGTCGCACTGGTTCGCCGCGGTCACCCGCCGGATGTCCGCCGCGCTGCTCGGGCAGGCCGTCGTCGCCCCGGCACCGCCCCGAGCGGGCTCGACGCCGCTCGGCACCGCGTTCGCCCGGCTGTCGGACGGCCCCACGTGGCGGGCGTTCGCGTACCTGCTCGCGGGGTTCGTGCTGACCACCACCACGTTCGCCGTCTCGACCGCGGTGCTCGTCAGCGGCCTGGGCGCGATGACCCACGCGGCGTGGGGGCACTTCCTGCCGGCGCAGCGGGGCGCGGACGGCGAGCTCCACAGCGGTGCGCAGTTCCTCGGCGTGTACGTCGACACCCCGCCGATGCAGGCCGCGTTCGCGGTGTTCGGCCTGCTCATCGTGCTGTTCCTCTGGCCCGCGGTGAACCACGGGCTCGCGGCGCTGCAGCGTGTGGTCATCCGCGCCTTGCTCGGTGCCACCGCACGTGACCTGCGGCTCCGCCAGGTCACGGCCTCGCGCGACGCCGCCGTGCTCGACGCCGACACCACCCTGCGCCGCATCGAGCGGGAGCTGCACGACGGCACCCAGGCCCGGCTCGTCGGCCTGGCGATGACCCTCGGCGACGCCCGCGACCGCCTGCAGACCGGCGCCGACCCGGACGCGGTCACCGCGCTGGTCGACCGGGCGCACGCGTCGACGAAGGAGGCCCTGGTCGAGCTCCGCGCCCTGGCCCGCGGCATCCACCCGCCCGTCCTCGACGAGGGGCTCGAGGCCGCGCTGACCTCGGCGTGCTCCCGCACCCCGTTCCCCGTCGCGCTGTCGGTCGACCTGCCCGTCCGGCCGTCCCGCGTCGTCGAGGGCATCGCGTACTTCGGGGTGCTCGAGCTGCTGACGAACGTGTCGAAGCACGCCGGCGCCTCGGCCACCGCCGTCCGGGTCGGCATGCTCGGCACCGACCTGCTCGTCGAGGTCGAGGACGACGGCCACGGTGGGGCACACGTCGCCCTCGGCACCCCCGACGGTCACGGCACCGGCCTGGCCGGCGTGCTGGAACGGCTGCGCGCCGTGGACGGTGACCTGCAGGTGGACAGCCCCGCCGGTGGCCCGACCCGTATCCGGCTGCGCATGCCGAGCGGAGCCGAACGGTGAGGATCGTCGTCGCCGACGACAACACGATCGTGCGCGAGGGGCTGACGTCCCTGCTGCGCGGTCGCGGGCACGAGGTCGTGCCGGTGTCGGACGGCGACGCTGCGGTGGCCGCCGTCGCGCACGGTGCGGTCGACGTCGTGGTGATGGACATCCGGATGCCGCCGACCCACACCGACGAGGGCGTCCGTGCGGCCGTGCGGGTGAAGGACGTCCGGCCCGACGTCGGGGTGCTCCTGTTCTCGCAGTACGCCGAGGCGCAGTGGGCGCGGGCGCTGCTCGACGTCGCAACGGTCGGCGTCGGGTACCTGCTCAAGGACCAGGTCGCCGAGGTCGGTACCTTCATCGACTCACTGCACCAGGTCGCCGCGGGCAACGTCGTGCTCGACCCCGAGGTGGCGGCCGCACTGGTCCAGGCGCCGCGTACCACGAGCGGTCCGCTCGACTCGCTGACCGCCCGCGAGACCGACGTGCTGCGCCTGATGGCCGAGGGCCGGTCGAACGCCGCGATCGCGGACACGCTGTTCCTGTCCGGCGGGACCGTCGAGAAGCACGTCACCGCGGTCTTCACCAAGCTCGGGCTCGAGGCGACGCCGAACGAGAACCGGCGGGTGCTCGCGGTCCTGCGGTTCCTGGCGGACTGAGCGGGGCCCTGGACGGGCCGACCGAGCCTGAGCGGGAGGCCCGTGGCGGGCCCGCCACGGGCCTCCCGTCCGGTCCGCACCACGCTGGTGCGGTAGGTTCCTGCCGAACACAGTCCGCACGTGAGAGGGGGCGCCCGATGGCGCAGGGGCACCGCTCTCCGCCCACGATGAGCGACGTCGCCGCCGTGGCAGGTGTCTCGAAGAAGACCGTCTCGAACGTGCTGTCCGGCTACGAACACGTCTCCGTCCGCACGCGCGACCGTGTGATGGCCGCCGTCGACGAGCTCGGCTACGAACTCAACGTCTCGGCCCGGAACTTCCGCGCCGGACGCTCCAAGGTGCTGGGGCTCGCGGTGCCGGAACTGCGGCAGGCGTACTTCGCCGAACTCGCCGACGCCGTCATCCGCGCTGCCGGAGCCGTGGGCTACACGGTGCTCATCGAGCAGACCGCGAGCGGCGTGCGCGAGGCGGACGCGATCACCCGGATGCGCGAGCACTCGATCGACGGCATCATCTACAGCCCGCTGACCGTCCGGCCGAGCGACGCCGGCGCGCTCGAGGTGAAGTTCCCCCTGGTCGTGCTCGGTGAGCCGATCCCGGACGCCCCCGTTCCGTTCATCGCCATGTCGAACGCGGACGCGCTGCGGGACGCGACCGCGCACCTGCTCGACGCCGGTCGCCGGTCGATCGCGTTCATCGGGTCCGATCCGTCGGGCCCCGTGCGCACGGCGCAGGAGCGACTGCGGGGATACCGCGAGGCGCTCGACGGCCACGGCGTGCCGTTCGCGCCCGAGCGGGTGGTGCCGACCGCGCTGTGGCACCGGGCCGAGGGGGCGGCGGCTGCACGCCAACTCCTCGACGCCGGCGTGCCGGTCGACGGGATCGTCTGCTGCAACGACGCGCTGGCGCTCGGGGCGATGAGTGCCCTGCAGCTCGCGGGCCGGACCGTGCCGGACGACGTCGCGGTCGTCGGGTTCGACGACATCGAGGAGTCGGCGTACTCGACCCCGGCGCTGACCACGGTGTCGGCCGACCTGGACCGCGTCGCGGCGACGGCGGTCGGGGTGCTCGTCGCCCAGCTCGAGGAGGGCGCCCCGGCGACACCGGGGGTGCTGCGCTCGCCGCACGCGCTCGTCGTCCGGGCGTCGTCCGGACCGTTGCGCTCGGTCTCTGCCTGACCCGGTGACCACGGGTGCTCCCCGACCCCTTGACCGGGCGGTCGAGCACCGGCTACTGTCCACATTTACACCGGTGTAAATCCGGGATGGACGAGGTCCGCACACCGACGTGCCGGACGGATGGCAGGTTTTCGATGAAGAAGCACATCGCGGTCGTCGCGCTCGCAGCAGCGGCGTCGCTCTCCCTCGCCGGGTGCGCCGGCTCCCCCGGGTCGTCGGGTGACGGCGGTCACGTCGACCTGACGTTCTGGCACGGCTACACCGAGGCCGACGGCAAGGTCCTGGACGGCATCGTCAAGGACTTCAACGCCTCGCAGGACAAGGTCACCATCACGACCCAGACGAAGACCTGGGCCGTGATCGACGACACGATGCTCCCCGCCCTGTCCGCGAAGAAGGGCCCGGACCTCGTCGCGATGACCTCCGACCGGCTGCCGGTCTACGCCCAGAAGAAGGCGCTGGTCGACCTCAGCGACTTCTACGCCGACGACGCCAACAACACCGGGGACCTGAAGGAACAGGCCGTCGCGATGGAGCGGGTCAACGGCAAGGAGTACGGGGTGCCGAGCGGGTTCGTCCCGCTCTCCGTGATCTACAACAAGAAGCTGTTCGCAGCGGCCGGCATCGACTCCTTCCCGACCACCTGGGACGAGTGGGTCGCCGACGCGAAGAAGCTCACGAAGGACGAGAACGGCGACGGCACCCCCGAGCAGTACGGGCTCGTGCTGCCGGACCACCAGACCGTCGGCAACGGCATCTGGCCGAGCCTGTTCGCCGGCAACGGCGGATCGATCACGAACGAGGCGGGTACGAAGTCCACCATCGACTCCGCCGCGAACGCCGAGACGCTCGAGTACTGGGCGAAGGCGGTGCGCGACGACAAGATCTCGCCGACCGGTGTCGACGGCATCGCTGCGGACAAGCTCTTCACGGCCGGCAAGACCGCCATGGAGATCGGCGGTCCCTGGATGGCCGGCGTCGCCGAGGCCTCGGACATCGACTACGGCATCGCCGCGATCCCTGCGGGCCCCGAAGCACAGGTGGCCTCGGCCATCGGCATCTCGCTCGGTGTGACGGCCCAGACCGACGACGCGAAGCAGGCCGCAGCCGAGCGGTTCCTGCGCTACTTCAACGAGCAGTCCGTCGCGACGAAGTGGGCCCTCGGCTCGGGCTGGCCGCCGCTCCGCACCGACGTCACCGCCGCCGACGTCGACGAGAACCCGACGGTCGCGACGCTCACCGGGCTGCCGGGCACCACGATCCCGCTCCTGCCCGGCGTGGTCGACAGCGCTGACGTGCTCACCGCCGTGGACACCGCGACCCAGAAGGCGATGGCCGGCGGGAACCCCGAATCGCTCCTCGCCACCGCCGACGCCGACGTGCAGTCGGCCCTGAAGTAGCAGCAGCGGCCCTCGGAGGACCCTCGTGACCACGCAGCAACTCGGCCGACGCCGTCGGTACCGACCACCGGGCCAACTCGGCGGACGATCGCCCCTGAACGGCACGTTCCGCCGCCGCGCCACCATCGTCGGGTTCCTCGCACCCGCGATCGTCATCCTCGGGGCGTTCGTGCTCTGGCCGATGCTCTCGGCGCTCCAGCTGTCGTTCACCGACGCCAGCGGGTTCGGCGACCCGTCGTTCATCGGGTTCGCGAACTACGTCCGGGTCTTCACCGACCCCGACGTCCTGCGGTCCATCGGCAACACCGCGCTCTACTCGGTGCTCTTCACCCCCGTCGCGATCGTCGTCGCCCTGGTGCTCGCCCTCGTGCTGAATCACCCGGCCCTGCCGTTCCGCGGGTTCTTCCGGTCGGCGTTGTTCCTGCCGTTCATCGTGTCCCTGGCCGTCGCCGCGTTCGCGTGGTCGTACCTGCTCGACCCGCAGATCGGCCTGCTGAACCACTGGCTGCAGCTCGTCGGCATCCGGCTCGGCAACGTGCTGCAGGACCCGACGCTCGCGATGCCCACCGTGGTGCTCGTGGCCGTGTGGAAGAACTTCGGCTTCTACATGGTGATCTTCCTGGCCGGGCTGCAGGAGATCCCCACCAGCCTGTACGAGGCAGCGCAGCTGGACGGGGCGAACGGCCGCCAGCGGTTCGCGAACGTCACCTTCCCGATGCTGAGCAACACGATGGCGTTCGTCGTGATCGTCGCCCTCATCGCCGCGCTGCAGGCGTTCGACCAGATCTACGTCCTGACCGGCGGTGGCCCGTACCGGTCGACCGAGACGATCGTCATGCAGATCTACCAGTCCGGCTTCAAGGACCTCGACCTCGGGTTCGCGAGCGCCCTGGCGTACGTGCTCCTCATCGCGACCCTGCTGCTCAGCCTCGTGCAGTTCCTGTTCTTCGGGAAGCGCGGAGAGGACACCGCATCATGACCGCGCTCCCCCGTCCCGCGACCGTCGTCCGACGCAGCACGGTGGCCCGTCGACAGCCGTCGATGCGGTGGCTCGGCTTCGCCGCCGTGGCCGTCGTGACCCTGGCGGTGCTGCTCCCCGTCCTCGTGATCGTGTTCACCGCGTTCAAACCGGCGAGCGAGGTCAACGCCTACCCGCCGACGCTGTTCCCGCACACCTGGACGCTCGACAACTTCCGGGCGATCTTCACGCAGCTGCCGTTCGGGCGGCTCATCCTGAACAGCTTCGCCTTCGCCGGCGGTGTGACGGTGTTCGCGCTGGCGTTCGACGCGCTCGCCGCCTACGCCCTGGCGCGGCTCGACTTCCGGGGCAGCAGGGTGCTGCTCATCGTGATCGTCGCCAGCCTGATGATCCCCTTCCAGGCGACGCTCATCCCGATCTACCAACTGGTGTCCGACCTCGGGTGGGTGAACACGTTCGCGGGGCTGATCGCGCCGCGGGCGGCCGACGCCTTCGGGATCTTCTTCCTGCGTCAGTTCTTCGTGTCGCTCCCCCGCGACCTGGACAACGCGGCGCGGATCGACGGGGCCTCGGAGTGGCGGATCTTCCGGAGCGTCGTCCTGCCGAACGCGGTCCCCGCCCTGCTCACCCTCGGCATCTTCACCTTCGTCAACAACTGGAACGACCTGCTCTGGCCGCTGGTGTTCACCACCGACCAGGACATGGGGACCATCACGTCCGGCCTCACCCTGCTGACCGGGCCCGGCGGGATCATCCCGCAGGGCGTGATGATGGCCGGCGCCCTGATCGCCGTGCTGCCCCTCGCCGTCATGTTCCTGCTCGTGCAACGCCGCTTCATCGAGAGCGTCGCCAGCACCGGGCTCAAGTGACGACGACACCGCACGAGCCCGGAGCGGCCGTGCCCACCACGAAACGAGACACCATGCACTGGTCCGACGACGGCAGGCTGCACTTCGCCCTGGGCATCGAGGACACCTTCGTCCCGCAGGCCCGACCGGGCGAACGGCCCATCGACGAGTACGAGCTGACCGACCACTACCGGCAGTACGCCGCCGACCTCGGGCTGGCGGTCGACGTCGGCGCCGAGCTCCTGCGCTGGGGTGTCCCCTGGTACCGGGTCGCCCCCGAGCCCGGCGTCTGGGACTGGTCGTGGGTGGACGGCGTCATGGCGCGGTTCCGCGAGACCGGCCTGCGGCCCGTGGTCGACCTGCTGCACTACGGCACACCGCTCTGGCTCGACGGGCAGTTCGCCCACCCCGACTACCCGGCGCACGTCACCGAGTACGCCGCCCGGTTCGCGGCGCGGTACGGCGACGTCGCCACCGACTACACGCCCGTCAACGAGCCGGTCATCCACGCCCTGTTCTCGGGTGAGTACGGGTACTGGCCCCCGTACCTGACCGGCGCCGAGGGGTCGGCCCGGATCGCGTCCGCCCTGGCGAAGGGGTTCGTCTCGACGCAGCACGCGATCACCCGCGAACTCGGAGACGCCGCCACCTTCGTGCACGTGGACGCCGGCATCCGGTACGTGGGCGACGTCGACGCCCCGGAACACCGCGACACGGTCGCCCGCCTGCGCGCCCAGACGTTCTTGGTCGAGGACCTGGTCACCGGGGGCGTCGACGACGCGCACCCCCTGGTCGGTCGGCTGCGTTCGGGGGGCGTCACCGACGCCGACCTCGACTGGTTCCGGCAGCACGCGGTCCGGCCCGACGTGATGGGCGTCAACTACTACCCGCTGCACTCCACCGAGGTGTTCGAGGCGGGGGTGCACCACGGCGGCGGGTTCGCCGACCCGCGGCCCTACGAGGACACCGGCGTCGAGGGGCTCCGCGACGTGCTCACCACCTACGCCGAGCGCTACGGTGCCCCGGTCATGCTCACGGAGACGTGCGTCACCGGTTCGGTCGAGGAGCGCATCGGCTGGCTGGACGCCTCGGTCACGGCCGTGCGGGAGCTCCGCGACGAGGGGGTGCCGGTCGTCGGCTACACCTGGTGGCCGCTGTTCGACATGTACGAGTGGACCTGGCGGCACACGGACGCCCCACGCCAGGAGCACCTGCTCACGATGGGCCTCTTCGACCTCGTCGAGGACGGCGCCGGCGGTCTCGACCGTCGCCGCAACCCGGTCGCCGACGCGTTCGCTGCGCACTCGCGACAGGAACAGGCCGTGGCAGCGGCCCTGTCCGCGACCACCTGAGTGACTGGAGGCGCGGGTCGGGTCGGTCCCGCGCCTCCAGTCCGTCCCGGTGCCGCGTCTCAGGCCGCGACCGGCTCAGCAGGCCGGTCACGCAGCGCCGGGCAGTGTTCGGCGGTGGGGTGCTCGGTGATCGCGATGACCTGGTCGAGCCGCCCCCGGACGGCCTCGAGCTCGGCCAGCTGCGCGGTGATCCGATCCCGCTCTCCGATGAGCAGCGCGAACGACTCCGGCGTCGACTCCCCACGGTCGACGCAGGGCAGCAGCTGCACGATCGTGCGGCTCGCGAGCCCGGCGGCGAACAGCTGCTGCACGAGCTGGACCCGCTCGACGGCTGCGTCCGTGTAGATCCGCTGCCCGCTCGCGGTGCGCGACGCGGTGAGCAGTCCCTGCTCCTCGTAGTACCGCAGTGAGCGGACGCTGACGCTGGTCGCGGCGGCGAGGTCTCCGATGCGCATGTGTGCTCCGATCCGGGCTTGCCCCTGACATGGATGTGAGGTCTTAGCGTAGCCGAGCCGCTGCAGGAGACACCCGCGCGGCAGGAGGAGACACCATGGACATCGCTGGATCGGTCGCACTCGTCACCGGCTCGAACCGCGGCATCGGACGCCGCTTCGCCCTGGAGCTGCTGGAGCGCGGCGCGTCGAAGGTCTACGCGACCGCACGCCGCCCCGAACTCGTCGACGTCGAGGGCGTCGTCGCGCTGCCCCTCGACATCACCGACCAGGCCTCGGTCGACGCGGTGGCCGCCGCCGCGGGCGACGTGACGCTGCTCGTGAACAACGCCGGCATCTCGACGCAGGGATCCCTGGTGACCGACGACCTGGCCATCGTCCGGAAGGCCATGGACACGCACTTCTGGGGCAGCCTGTCGATGATCCGCGCCTTCGCGCCGGTGATCGAGCACAACGGCGGCGGCGCGATCGTCAACGTGCTGTCGGCACTGTCGTGGTTCGCGGCACCCGGCGCCGGTGGCTACGCCGCGGCGAAGGCGGCCGAGTGGAACATGACGAACGCGGTCCGCCTGGAGCTGGCCGACCGGGGCATCAGCGTGCAGGGACTCCACCTCGGTGCGGCCGACACCGACATGATGGGCGACTACGACGGCCCGAAGACGGACCCGACGGACGTGGCTCGTGCGGCACTCGACGGTGTGGAGCGCGGCGTGGCAGAGGTGCTGGTCGACGACTGGAGCCGGATGGTGAAGGCGTCACTCGCCGATGCACCGGAGCGCTTCTACGCGCAGATGGCCTGAGTGCCGCGGCGACACGACGGGCAGCTCGGCTCACTCCTGACAGAGGGACGCCGGTCGCGGCGGGAGGACCGCCGCGACCCCGTTCGTCCGTGGGTCTTTCGGTCCTGGTCAGACCGCGTCGGCGCGCAGGAACTCCGCCACCGGGGTCGACCCCGTGTTGAACCGGAAGGTGTTGCCTGCCGTGCCGGGGTTCTCGACGACGTCGGCGACCACGTGCGCCACGTCACCCCGCGGCACCTGGGTCGGCGAGCCGTCCCAGTCGACGGAGCCGGTCGGCTCGTCGTCGGTGAGGGTGCTCGGGGCGACGATCGTCCACTGCAGCCCCGAGTCGCGGAGCACGGCGTCGGCGATCATCTTCGACTGCGCGTACGCGAAGAAGTCCTGGTCCTGCGGGATCCCGTGGTCGAGTTGTGAGCCGGACCACGACACCATCACGTAGCGGTCGACGCCGGCCTGCTTCGCCCCCTGGATCGACAGCACCGCAGCGTCGCGGTCGATGGCCCAGGTCCGGTCGACGGAACCGCCACCGGCACCGGCCGACCACACCACGGCGTCGTGCCCGCGGACCAGTTCGGCGAAGTCGTTCAGGGACTGCTGCTGGATGTCCGCAACGTGCGGTTCGCCGCCGTGCGCCCGGATCTCGTCGGACTGGTCGGCGTTCCGGATGACGGAGGTGACCGTGTGTCCGCGCTCGGACAGGATGCGGGTGGCGAGGAGTGCGACCTTGCCGTGGCCGCCGAGGACGATGACGTTGCTCATGCGCCGGACGCTACTCGGGGCGGCTCCGTGCCCGGGGAACGCCGGACGTGCGCCCGGCGATCGCCCGCGATGCTCGGAACACCCGAGGTCACCGTGCGTACCGTCGGGGGCAACACGACAGGAGTCACGATGAGCAAGCAGCACGAGCAGCACACCCTGGTCCGCACCCTGGTCCTCGGCATCATGAGCGGCGGCCGGAGCGCCACCCCGCTCGCCGTCCTCGCACTGAACCACGACCGGTCCTCGCTGAAGGGTTCGTGGCAGCAGTGGAAGGTCTTCAGCACCCCGGTCGGCCGCGGCCTGCTCGTCGCCTCCGCCGTCGGTGAGCTCATCGGCGACAAGCTGCCGAAGACCCCGAACCGCATCGCCCCCTCCGCGCTGCTCGGACGTGTCGCGTCCGGTGCCCTGGCCGGCGCCGCCCTCGGCACCACCGGCAAGCGTGACCTGCGCATCGAGGGCGCGATCCTCGGTGGCCTCGGTGCCCTGGTCGGCAGCTTCGTCGGCTGGGGTGCGCGCAAGGCCCTCGGGGGTGCGGGCCTGCCCGACCCCGTCGTCGCGCTCGCCGAGGACGCTGCGGCCATCGCCGGCTCCGTGAAGGTCATCACCGCCGACTGAGCGTGGCCCGGCGTGCCGCGCTTGCTCGCCGCGGGCGTCGCGCTCGCCGCACTCGCAGCGTGCGCGCTTCGTGAGCAGGAACGGTCGGGTCGCACCGCCGCACCCGACCGTTCCTGCTCACGATCCGCACGCCTCGGCCTACGGTGGCCCTCATGCACATCGTCGTCATCGGAGCCACCGGCCACATCGGGTCGTTCCTCGTCCCCCGCCTCGTCCGCTCGGGTCACCGCGTCGTCGCCGTCACGCGCGGCACGAGCACCCCGTACGCCGACGCCCCGGAGTGGCAGCAGGTCGAGCGGATCACCGCCGACCGCGAGCAGGAGGACCGCGACGGCACTTTCGGCAGCCGCATCGCCGCGCTCGGTGCCGACGCCGTCGTCGACCTCGTCTGCTTCACCGAGTCCTCGGCCGCAGCGCTGGTCGACGCGCTCCGTGGCACCGGCACGCACCTGGTGCACTGCGGCTCGATCTGGCGCGCCGGTGTCTCGCACGTGCTGCCGATCACCGAGCAGAACGCGACCCCGCCGTTCGGCGACTACGGCGTCCAGAAGGACGCTATCGCCCGGATGCTCAAGGAAGAAACTGCCTCAGGCGGTTTGGTCACGACGTCGCTGCACCCCGGTCACATCAGCGGTCCGGGCTGGACCCCGATCGGTCCGCTCGGCAACCTCGACACCTCGGTGCTGACGAAGCTGTCCGCCGGCGAACCGCTCGAGGTCCCCGGTCTCGGCGCCGAGACGATGGCCCACGTGCACGCCGACGACGTCGCGCAGGCGTTCCAGCTCGCGGTCGAGCACCGCGATGCGGCGGCGGGCGAGGACTTCTTCGTCACGGCTCCGACGGCGCTCACCGTGCGCGGGTACGCCCACCTGGCAGCGTCGTGGTTCGGCCAGGAGGCCCGGCTCGACTCCGTCACCTGGGACCGGTTCCGCGAGACCACGGCTCCGGAACACGCTGACGCCAGCTGGGAGCACCTGTCCCGCAGCCAGGTGTTCAGTACCGAGAAGGCGAGTCGTCTGCTCGGCTACGCACCGGCGTTCACCGCCGAGGAGACCGTGCTGGACGCCGTGCGCTGGCTCGTGGACCACGGCGAGCTCGAGGTCACGAACCCCCTGGTCCGCTGAGCCCCGCGGTCAGGTCCGGTCCGGCTCGACCACGAGGCCGCGGTTCCGGTGCACGACCCAGACCGTCGCGGCGAACCCCGCCGACACCGCGGCGCCGATCGTGACCGCCGTCCAGCCCCCGGCGTTCCACAGCACCGACGCCAGCGCCGAACCGAGCGCACCGCCGATGAAGTTCGAGGTGACGAACGCCGTGTTGAGCCGGCTCCGCGCGGCCGGGTCGACCGAGAAGAGCCGGGTCTGGTTGAGCACGTTCGCCGCCTGCACCGCGACGTCGAGCAGCAGCACGGCGAGCAGCACCACGACGATCGAGTGCGCACCGACCCCGGCGACGACCAGGGAGACGAGCAGGAGCACGATCGCTCCCCCGGTGACGGGTACCGACAGCCCCCGGTCGTGCAGTCGCCCGACCCGCTGCGCCGCCACGGCACCCGCGAGCCCCACCAGCCCGACCAACCCGATGCTGCTGGTGGAGAAGTCGTAGGGGTCGCTGCTCAGCAGGAACGTCAGCGCGGTCCAGAACATCGTGAACACGGCGAACACCGACGAGCTGATCACCAGCGTGACCTGCACGGTCCGGTGGGTCCGGACGGCACGGAACACCGACAGGATGAGCTGCGGGTACGGCACCTTGCCGCGGGCTTCGAGCTGCGGGATGGCTCGGCGCAGCAGCACCGCGAGGACGAGGGCGACGACGGCGGCGAACACGTAGATCGCGCGCCACCCGAACGCGTCCGCGACCAGGCCGCTGATCGTCCGCGACACCAGGATGCCGGTGAGCACACCGGACGCGATCGTGCCGACCACGCGTCCGCGCTGCGCGGGGTCGGCGAGGTCCCCGGCCAGCGGGATGAGGAGCTGCCCGGCGACCGTGGTGAGCCCGACCAGCGCGAGGGCGACCAGGAGCGTCGCGAAGCTCGGCGCGATCGCGGCGAGCAGCAGCGCGACGGCCGAGGCGACGAGCACCCAGGGGATCAGGCGTCGGCGGTCGAGGACGTCCCCGAGCGGCACGACGAGCAGGATGCCGAGGGCGTAGCCGACCTGGGTGAGCGTGACCAGCAGCCCGGCGAGCGACGCCGAGGTGCCGAGCGACGATGCGATGTCGTCGAGCAGTGGCTGCGACCAGTACAGGTTGCCCACCGCCGCTCCCCCGGCGACGGCGAACAGCAGGGTCCGGCCCGTCGACATCGAGTGGTCGGTGGTCATGCTGCGGGTGCTCCTTCGTTCAGGGCGGCCAGGGCGTTCAACGTGCGCGGGTAGCCGATGAGCGGGACGAGCACGGTCAGGACGTCCAGCATCTGCTGGCGGGTGTTCCCGACGTTCAGGTTGCCGGCCACGTGCCCCTGCACCTGTGCGTCGGCCCCGCCGAGTGCCGCGAGCAGCGCGAGGGTCAGGAGTTCACGGGTGGGCAGCGACGGCGCCCTGCACCTCGTCCGGTGACAGGTGCTGTCCTCACCCCTCTCCGCTCATCGACGCCGGAACAACTCCCCCAGGTGCCAGGGGCCGGGCGCGAGCCGCACTGCCGCCTCGGCACGGACCCGTTCCTCGAGCTCGCGATCGCGGGTGAGCTCGTGGATCTCCTGCTCGGCGCGCAGCCGGAACCGCAGTCGGCCGAGGCCCCCGGCCGACGGCGCGGGGAGGACCGTCCGGACGGAGTCGGTGTCGTTCATGCTGGATGCGCCCTTCCTCGTCGTGGCTGTGGACACTTGGTGCGGTCGTGCGACGCGACCACGTCACGGCCGGGAGGCGCGGTGCCGGCTGGCACCGCGCCTCCCGGCTGTCAGTGGCCGCGGCCACCGCATCAGGCGAGCTGACGGGCCCGCTCCGCGATGCCCTCGGTCGCCGCCCACGAGGCCAGCACCCGCAGGGCGTCGGCCGTCGGACTGCCCGGCGTCGCCGGGTAGATCGTCAACGCGAGCCCCGGGTCCTCGGCGAGTTCGAGGGTCTGGAAGTGCAGCTCGAGCGGTCCGACGACGCCGTGCCGGAACGACTTCACGCCGGCGTAGTGGCGTCGGACGTCGTGCGCTGCCCAGAGTTCGCGGAAGTCGTCGCTCCGCATCGACAGCTCGCCGATCAGCGCGGCGAGGTCCTTGTCGTTCGGCGTCCGGCCCGCTTCGCGCCGCAGGATCGCGACGTTCGTGTGCGCCGCCCGCTGCCAGTCCTGGTAGAAGTTCCGCGCCTGCGGGTCGAGGAAGATGAAGCGCGAGAAGTTCATCGGCCGCGCCGGTGCCGCGACCAGGTCCGAGTGCATCGCGAAGCCGAGCGCGTTGGCGGCGACGATGTCCTGGCGGTTGTTGACGATCATCGCCGGGGCGTCCGTGACGACGTCGAGCAGGTACTGCAGCTCGGGTCGGACGGCGGCGACGGGCACGACACGACCGGCGCGACGCGGGGTCTCGTTCTGGTGCTGCGCGAGGTCGCGCAGGTGCTCCTGCTCGGCGGGGTCGAGCTGCAGGGCGCGGCCGATGGCGTCGAGCACGCTCTCGGAGACGCCCTGCAGGTTCCCCCGCTCGAGTCGCGTGTAGTAGTCGATGCTGACGCCGGCGAGGCGGGCGACCTCTTCTCGGCGCAGCCCGGTCACGCGGCGCCGGGTGCCGAAGGTCTCGACGCCGGCTTGCTTGGGGGTGATGCGGGCGCGACGGCTGGAGAGGAAGTCGCGCGCTTCGTCGCGGTGGTTCATGCCGTCACGGTACTTCGCCTCGTCCGGCGCGAGCGAGGGGCTGCGGGAACCCCTTTCACGTGCGCGTGAACGGGACGGAGACGATCCGGTCGTCACCGCTCGACGGTGTCCCGCGGCCGTCGGTGTTGTTCGTGACGAACCAGAGGGTGTCCGACGGGCCCTCGACCACCGTTCGGATCCGGCCGAAGTCACCCGCGAAGTACTCGGTCGCGGTTCCGGGGTCGTCGGCCGGGATCGCGCGCAGCACCTCGCCCCGCAGGTTGGCGACGAAGACGGTGTCGTCGACGACGGCGAGGCCGCTCGGGGACGCCTCGTCCGTCGACCACTGCTGCACGGGATCGACGAAGCCCCGGTCCTCGCCGCCGGTGCCCTCGACCTCGGGCCAGCCGTAGTCCGCGCCGGGCTCGATGACGTTGAGCTCGTCGTGGGTGTTCTCGCCGAACTCCGACGCGAACATCGTGCCGTCCGACGACCAGCCCATGCCCTGCACGTTGCGGTGCCCGAGGCTCCACACCGGCGACCCGTCGATCGGGTTGTCGGCGGGGACGTCCCCGTCCGGGGTGAGCCGCAGGATCTTGCCCGCGAGCGAGTCCTCGTCCTGCGCGTCCGTGCTCGCACCGGCGTCCCCGACGCTCGCGTACAGCATGTCGTCCGGGCCGAACGCGATCCGCCCGCCGTCGTGGAACGTGTTCTTCGGCAGGCCGTCGATGATCGTCGTGGCGTCCCCGAGCCCCCACGACCCCGCGCTGCCGGTCAGCTCGTACCGCTGGATCCGGTTGCCGTCGTCGGTCGTGGAGTACACGAACAGGTCGTCGTCGTGCAGTGCGAGCCCGAGCAGGCCGCCCTCGCCGCCGTGGCTGACCCCGTCGACGGTGCCGACCTCGCGGGTGGTGCCGTCGGACCGCAGCTCGAGCACCCGGGCCGAGTCACGCTCGCTGACCAGCGCGTCGCCGTCGTCACCCGTCAGGACCACCGACCAGGGGGCCTCCAGGCCGGTGACCACGTCGGTGGTGTCACCGTCGAGCGCCACCTGACCGGCGGACAGGCCAGCGGGTGCGGTGGCGCGCGCCGTCGGCGATCCGCCCCGGTCGGATCCGTCCTGGTCCGCTCCGTCGCCGCTCGTGCAGGCGGTCAGGGCCAGTGCGGCGACGGCGGCGATGCCGGCCGCCGACCAGAGGCGGCGGCTACGGGGCGTTCCGGCGGGTGTGTCCACGATGATCCTCCCGGGGTCGTGGGTCGATCACACACGCTGCGTTCGGGAAACCCCTGAGGGGTTCCGGCGGCACCTCCCGCGCGCAGACGCGCCGGCCTACCGTCGTCGGCATGCAGATCGAACCGAAGCAGCCGACCGTCAAGAACCCGCCCGAGCAGTTCACCGGCGACGTCTGGCTCGACGCCGTCGCCTCGCCGAAGGAGCCCGGTCAGACCATGACCGTCGCCAAGGTCCGGTTCCTGCCCGGCGCCCGTACCGCCTGGCACTCGCACGCCAAGGGACAGACCCTGCACGTCACCGAGGGCGTCGCACGGATGGGTACCCGGGACGGCCGTGATCGAGGTGCAGGCTGGACAGACCGTCTACACGCCGGCCGGCGAGGAACACTGGCACGGCGCGACCCCCACCGACTACATGGAACACCTCGCGATGCTCGAGGGCGCCGACGACCGGCGACCACCACCACCTGGCTCGAGCACGTGAGCGACGAGGAGTACACCGCATGACCACCATCGCCATCGTCGGGGCCGGCAAGGGCCTCGGCCTCGCCGTCGCCGAGCGCTTCGCCCGTGAGGGCTTCGCCGTCGCCCTGATCTCCCGCAACCAGGACCGGCTGGACGGCCTCGCCGCCGAACTGCGCGAGCGCGGGCACACCGCCGCCGGGTTCGCCGCGAACGTCCGTGACGGGGACTCCCTGCGCACCGCACTCGAGCGCGCCACCGAGCAGCTCGGCCCCATCGAGGTGCTGCAGTACAGCCCGCTCCCCGCCAAGGAGTACATGCGCCCGGTGCTCGAGACCACGGCGGACGACCTGGTCGGCCCGATCGAGTTCTCGGTCTACGGCTCGGTCAACGCCGTCCGCCAGGTGCTGCCCGGCATGCGCGCGATCGGCCACGGCACGATCCTGTTCGTCAACGGCGGCAGCGCGGTCCGCCCGGGAGCCCGTGTCACGGGCACCTCGGTCGCCTTCGCCGCCGAGAGCGCCTACGCGCAGCTGCTGCACGACGCCGTCCGCGACGAGGACGTCCACGTCGGCCAGCTCATCATCCCGTTCGGCATCGACGACGGGCAGCCCGAGCACTCCGGGGAGTCCATCGCCGACCGCCTGTGGGCGATCCACACGGAGCGCGGCGACTTCCGCACCTACGCGGAGGCACTGCCCGAGCTCGCGTGAGCGTGGCGCTCACCACGTGACGGACGGGAGGCCCGTGGCGACGCCGCCACGGGCCTCCAGTCCGTCTGTTGCTCGCGGAGCGCGCGCGTCAGTGCGCCCGTCGCACCGTCACCCGCCGCCGACCCCGCGAGGTCAGCCAGGCCCCGGCCGTCACCACGAGGGGCAGGCCGACCGCGAGCAGGGCCAGCACCGGCCAGTCCGGCACGAACGGCATGTGGTTCACCCCGACCGGACTCTCGGTGAACCGCAGGGTCAGGGCGCGGATCGGCAGGAGTCCGAGGAGCGTCCCGATCACCGAGCCGACCGTGGCCAGGATCGCCGCCTGCCAGGTCGACACCCCTCGGCGCAGGCGTGGTGCGGCACCGATGGCGTCGAGCACCTCGTCGTCCCGCCGGCCGTCGGACCGTGCGAGTCCGATCGCCACCGCCGTCGCACCGATGGTGACCGCCGCCGCCAGTGCGAGCACGATCGCCCGGATGATCGCCTCGTTGTCGACCGGACCGGCTTCGTAGGTGAACGACGGGCCGCTCCACCGTGCACGGTCGTCGCCGCCGAAGCTCTGCCACGCCGAGCTCAGCTCGTCCCACTGGGCCGGCTGGATGTCGTGGGGCAGCGTCGTGACGAGCATGCCGTCGACCACCGGCACGCCGTACCGTTCGGCGGTGGCCTTCGTCATGAAGACGCCGACCTGGATCCGCGGGGTCTGCACGTCGAGCACGGCGGGGATCGAGACGCTGGCCGCCGGTCGGCTCCGCTCGGTGACGGGCTCGCTGTCCCAGGTGCGGTCGTGGAAGGTGTCGATGCGGACCGCACCGTCGTGGGCGTACTCCGGCCAGAGCGACACCGCGCGACCGCCCTCGAGCGCGCTCCGGACGGCGGCGGACGGCCGGTGCCCGGTCAGCACGGCGTAGTCGTCGACGGTCCCCGTCCAGATGTGCGGGGTCGACGCGCTCGCCGTGTCCAGGTAGTACGAGCAGCTCGTCGTGTCGTTCGCGAGGCAGTCGTACGCGCTCCAGCGGTGCGGGATCGTGACGGTCGAGGGGGTGTCGCCCGGCTGCTCCTGCGCGACGCCGAGCACCCGGATGCGGTCCTGGTCGAAGACCCCGGACACGACCTTCGCCGCGTGCGCGGTCAGCGCTGCGTCGTGTCGACCGGTGCCCCCGCCGTCCTTCGTCTCGGTCTGCACCTCGGCCGTCGCGACCCCGACCGCGGTGGAGTACTCGTAGCCACGGACGTACTGGGCCTGGCTCGACGCACTCCACGTGATCACGACCGACGCCACGAACACGACGCTCATCACGCTGGCCAGCACCGGCACCGTGCGGACCGGGTTGCGACGAGCGTCGCGGGCGGCGAGCCGTGCGGACAGCCCCGCGCGGGCGGTGAGCCGGGTGACCAGGGCGAGCAGCCACGGTGAGCAGATGGCGATGCCGAGCTGCATCAGGCACGGCCCGATCGCGACGCCGGCACCGACGACGTAGGCCCACCGGTCCTGCTGCACCGGACGGTCGTTGAGCATGAGCACCCCGACACCGCATGCCAACGTCATCACGGCGCCGAGGACCACGAGCAGCGGCCCCCAGATGCGCCGACGACGGCGGGCCGGACGGCTGACGGGCACCGGACGGAGCGAGCCCCGCAGTGCCGCGAGCACGTTGATCCGGGTGGCCGACCGTGCGGCGACGAGCGCGGAGACGAGTCCCGCGAGCACCCCGGCTGCGGCGATCGACAGCAGCAGGAGCGGCGGCACGTGCAACCCGGGGAAGGACACCACGTTCCCGTTGTCGATCAGCCGGAACGCGAGCACGCCGATCCCGGTGCCGGCGGCGACCCCGAGGACCGCGCCGACGAGCCCGAGCACCAGGCCCGACCCGGCGACGATCGTGCGGACGAACCGCTTGTCGCCGCCGACGCTCGTGACGATGGCGTACGAGCGGGTGTCCGCACGGGTGCCGACCAGGAACGCGGCCCCGGCGAGCAGGGCGACCTCGAACATCGCGAAGACGCCGAGCAACCCCATCGCCCCGAGGTACCAGCCGAGTGTCGAGCTCATCTGCCCACCGGGGAGCCGGGCGTCCGGCGGGTCGAGCACGACCGGACGCGACTGCACGATGATGCCGTGCGCGTTGAGCTGCCGGATCTCCGACCACGTCGGGGCGTCCGACGGCAGGTACACGGTGACGTCGGTGAGCCCGACGTCGTCGGTGGTGTCGGTCGTCGAGAGCGTCGTGCCCCAGGGCAGGAACACCCCCTGCGACCCCGGGTCCGTCCCCAGGTCGGTCATGGTCCCGGTGATCGTGAAGCGCTTGGTGACCGGGTCGGTCAGGTCCACCGTGTCGCCGATCCGCGCCCCGAGGCGCTCGAGCGTGGCCGGCGTCACCATGAGGCCACTGCGCGTGGTCGGCGCGGAACCGTCGAGCACGTGCCAGTGGCCCTCGAGCGACGGGTCCCAGACACTGCCCTCCACGGCGGTCAGTCCGACGGGGCCGTGCGCACCCTGCACCACGACGGGCGTGCTGCCGACCGGGATCGACAGGGCGCCGTCGGGTACGTGGGCCAGGACGTTCGTGAACGGTGAGTCGTCGTCCGACTCCGTGACGGGGCTGTTCCGCTTCGAGTCGGTGAACTCCCACTGCACCGGGTCCTGCACCATGCCGGGCAGGTCCGGGCCGGAGACCCGCATCTGCGCCGATGCGTGGCCGAGGTCGTAGTCGAGCCGCTCGGCGGTAGTGGCCTGCGTCGACTGCACCACGACGGCGACGGCGGCGAACCCGGCGGTGGGGATCCCGATGAGCGCGATGATCAGTGCCGCGCGGCCCGCTTTCGCGAACGCCAGCCGACGCCCCAGACGGAGCGCCGGTCGGAGGGCGAACGGCGTCCGGCCGGTCCCGGCACGCCGACCCCCGCTCACGAGGCGGTCCGGTCCGACAGCGCCGCCTCGACGCCCGAGTACACGGTCTCGTCGACCACCCGACCGTCGCGCAGGAACACGATCCGGTCCGCCCAGGCCGCGTGCCGGGCATCGTGGGTCACCAGGAGGGCGCCGGCTCCGGCGTCGACGTGCCGACGGAGCATGCGGAGCACGACCTCGCCGGTCTGCGAGTCGAGGGCTCCGGTCGGCTCGTCGGCGAGCACGAGTCGACGCTCCCCGACCACGCCGCGGGCGATCGCGACGCGCTGCTGCTGGCCGCCGGACAGGTCGTCCGGGTAGGCATCGGCGCGGTGCGACAGCTCGACGTTGTCCAGCGCGAGCTCCGCGGCGCGGCGGGCCTGCGAGGCCTTCCACCCGTCGAGCTCGAGCGGCAGTGCCACGTTCTCGACCGCGGTCAGCGAGGGGATCAGGTTGAAGTCCTGGAACACGAACCCGATGAGTCGGCGGCGCAGCGCTGCGAGCTCCTTGGCGGGACGGTCGGACACGAAGGAGCCGTCGATCAGGACCTCACCGCTCGTCGGCGGCAGCAGGGTGCCGGCGCAGGCGAGCAGCGTCGACTTGCCCGACCCCGAGGTGCCCATCACGGCCACCATCTCGCCGCGCTCGACCCGCAGGTCGATGCCGGCCAGGGCGGTGACGGCCTTCGCGCCGGAGCCGTAGTGCACGCTCACGGCGTCGAGCTGCAGGAGCGGTGCGGCGGTCACCGTGCGCTCCGCGCAGCAGCGGCGTCAGCGTCAGCAGCACCGTCGGCACTGGCAGGCGTCGCCGGGTGCTCGTCCGGCCGGTACCGGGCGACACTCGACTCCACGTGGTCGAGCCACCGCACCTCGGCCTCGGCCTGGAACACCATCGACTCGAGCACGAGCGACCACGCCAGCTCCGCCGCCGGATCGGTCGTGCGCTTGAGCCGCGTCAGGTCCTGCAGGTTCCGGATCGCGGCACCGCGCTGCACCTGCACCAGGCGGGCGACGTCGACCCCGGGCACGGTCACCGCGAGGGCGAACTTGATCGCCAGCTCGTCGCGACCGCGCTTGGCCGGCACGGGCTCGCTGAACCAGCGCGCCACCTCTGCGCGACCCGCGTCGGTCGCCGTGTAGACGACGTGTCCGTCGCCGTCGGCGTCACCGCGGGCGACCAGGCCGTCGCGCTCCAGGCGGTCCAGGGTCGTGTAGACCTGGCCGATGTTCAGGGGCCAGCTGCCGCCGGTGCGGTGCTCGAACTCCCCCCGCAGCTGGTAGCCGTAACCGGGTCCCCCCACCAGCAGCGCGAGTACGCCCATCCGAACGCTCATGACACTTCCCCTGTCTCGGGCCACCGTGGCCATACTGAGTATGCACATACGCGGTATGCCTGCGCAAGCTCGGATCTGAACCGGGCGGAGAAACGGACGGGAGGCGCGGTGCCGGCTGGCACCGCGCCTCCCGTCCGCCCGGTCGTCGCGTTCGCGACCCGCGTTCGCGACCCGCGGTCGCGTCCCGGGGTCAGTGACCCAGCTTCGCCAGCTCCTCGAACTCGTCGTCGGTCAGCTCGACGGTCGCACCCGCGAGGTTGTCCTCCAGGTGCGCGACGCTCGACGTGCCGGGGATGGGCAGCATCACCGGGGAGCGCTTGAGCAGCCAGGCGAGCGCGAGCTGCGCCGGGGTCGCACCCTTGCGCTCCGCGATCTCGGTGAGCGGCGAGTCCTCGCCGGTCAGGCCACCCGTCGCCAGGGGGAACCACGGGATGAAGCCGATGCCCTGCTGCTCCGACCAGTCGAGCAGCTCCTCGGCGTCACGCTTCTGCAGGTTGTAGAGGTTCTGCACGGAGACGATCGTGGCGATCTCCTGCGCGGCCTTGACCTCGTCGACGGAGACCTCGGACAGGCCGATGTGGCGGATCTTGCCCTCGTCCTGCAGCTTCTTCAGCTCGCCGACCTGGTCCTCGAGCGGGACCTTCGGGTCGATGCGGTGCAGCTGGAACAGGTCGATGCGCTCGAGGCCCAGGCGGCGGAGGCTCATCTCGGCCTCCTGGCGCAGGTACTCCGGGCGGCCGACGGGCGGCCAGACGTTCGGGCCGGTGCGGGTGAGACCGGCCTTCGTGGCGATGACGACGTCGTCGCCGTAGGGGTGCAGGGCCTCCTTGAGGAGCTCCTCGGCGACGTAGGGGCCGTACGAGTCGGCGGTGTCGAAGAAGTTCACGCCGAGCTCGACGGCACGCTTGAGGACGCGGATCGCCTCGTCGTGGTCCTTCGGCGGTCCCCAGACGCCGGGGCCGGTGAGCTGCATGGTGCCGTAGCCGAGCCGGTTGACCTCGAGGTCGCCGCCGATGCGGAAGGTGCCGGAGGACGCAGCCGGACGGTTCGTGGTGTCAGTGCCTGTGGTCATGTCCCCGGTCTACGCCCGGTGCGTTGCCGGTCCCTGAGTCGGTGTCCCCCGACCGCTCTCCGCGTTCGCAGGGCTACGGACGAGTGGGCCGCGGGTACGGGGTCTCGCCGCGTTCGAGTCCGCCGACGAGCTTGGTGAGCCGGTTCGTCCGCACCGTGGCGTTCGGGGCGGTGGTGATGCGGTGCAGTACGGCGTACCGGTTCGTGGCGTCGAGCTCGGCGAACAGCGCGGCGGCTGCGGGGGCGGCATCGAGGGCGGCCTGCAGGTCCTCGGGCACCGTGGCCGTGGCCGATCCGGCGTAGGCGCGGTCCCACCGGCCGTCACCCTTCGCGCGCTCGATCTCGGCGTGCCCGCGCTCGCGCATCCGCCCGTCGGCGATGAGTGCGGCGACCAGGCCGAGGTTCCGCTGCGACCACAGCGAGGCCTTCCGGCGCGGGGTGAACCGCTGGCGGTACGTGGTGTCGTCACGCCCGCGCCGCTGCCCGTCGATCCAACCGGAGCAGAGCGCCTCGTCGAGGGCCGTGTCGTAGGTCAGCGTCGTCGGCTCGGTGACGCCCTTCTTGGCGAGGACGAGCCACACCCCGTCGGGTTCGTGCTCGTGGTCGTCGAGCCAGGCGCGCCACGCGGCGACGTCCGGCAGCACCAGGTCGACGATGTCCATGCGGTCATCGTAGGGCGCTGCCGACCGTGGGCCCGGTCGGGTTCCGCGCTGAGCGACAGTTCACGGGGTGCAGGACGCGTGCAGTGTCGCTGGGGCCGAAACCCGGACCGCGCGCACCGGCCCCGGCCGTCGTCAGACCCAGTGCGGCTGTGCGAGCACGCCTGCGGGGTCGGCCTGCTCGGCGATGCGGTGCAGACGCGCGGTGTTGTCGCCGAAGTACGCGGACGGGTCGGTGATCGATGCATCGCAGTAGTTCGCGTACGCGGCGTCGCCCCACGCCGGTCGCATCGCCTTCCGGAACCCCCGCACGTACGCATCGAACGGCGCGGGATCCGCCCCGTCCGCGAACACCGCCGTGTACTGCACGGTCATCAGCGCCGACCGCCAGGGGAAGGCCGAGTCCCCCGCGCCGACGTCCGCCACGGCGCCGCCGAGCGCGTCGAGCGCCACCCCACCCTCGAGGTTGCCCGTCACGTCACCCGCCGCGGCCGCCTGCCGGACGAGCACGTCGATCTGAGCGTCGCTGCGCTTCGCCGAGCCGATCGACGACGTCGCCGCCTCGGACACCCGCTGTGGTCTGCCGGCCAGGGCCGACATCGCTGCCCCGTACGCCAACTCGTCCGCCGTGTGGGCGAGTGGCTTCGCACCGGTCGACCGGACGAACCCGTCGACGGAGGCGTCCGCCCCGGTCTTCGACCCCGTCCACACACCGGTCACGGTGACGGTCGGCGCGGTGTGCCGACTGCCGTTCAGCAGCCTCAGGGACGACCACAGCTCCCGGTCGGCGGTCGGCGCCCAGTCCTGCCAGGCACGCACCACGGCAGCGGCGGCCGACCACGCGAACGTGATCGTGAAGAGCAGGACGGGAGGCGCGGCGTGCGTCCGGAACGTCAGTGCGGTCACGACGCCGACGGTTCCACCGCCCCCACCGCGGCAGGCCCAGAAGAGGTCGGGTTCGCGGGACGTCGACACCCGGTGCACGGCCCCGTCCGGGGTGACGAGGGTGGCCGCCGTGAGCTGGTCGCAGGTCAGACCGAAGGACCGGACGAGGACGCCGACTCCACCACCCAGGGTCAGTCCGCCGATGCCGACCGTCGGGCACGAACCGGCGCCGATCGCCCGTCCGGCCTTCGCGAGCTCGGCGTACACGTCGCCGAGCCGGGCACCCGGGCCGATCGTGACGGTCCCGTCGTCGTGCAGGTCGATGCCGTCCAGGTCCTGCGTGCTGATGACCAGCGATCGCGGCACGTCGGTGCCGGGCGCCCCGCCGGCCGACCACCCCGTGTACGAGTGCCCGCCGGCCCGGAGCGCCACCGGCTTCGAGGTGGTCCGGGCGAAGGCGAGGCCGGCCTGCACGTCCGCGGTGTCCGCCGCCCGCAGGATCCCTCGCGGGTCGGCGTCGTCGAAGCGCGGGTTCTCGAGCACACGGGCGTCGTCCCACCCCGCCGCACCGGACCGGACCGGAGCACGGTGCCGGACACCGCGGCGGTCAGCGCATCCCACGAGTCCGGGCCGCGGTCCGGGGAGTCACTCGGTGCAGGGTCAGGGGTCTGCGAGCGCGTCGCGGCGGCGCTCGGTGACCGGCTGGGCTCGGGTCCCGGCCTGCTGCAGGCGGCGAGGATGCCGGCGACACCGAGACCGACTCCGCCGGCGATGAGCGCGCGGCGTGAGGTGGAGGTCGTCCGGTGGGAGCCTGCTGGTTCGGTCACCGGACCTGTCTACGCCGCGCCGCTGCTGATCCGGGTCGCACTCGCCCAGTCGTGCACCCAGCCGGGCACGGTCAGGTCGCGGTCCGCGCCACCCGCCGCCTCGAGCAGGTCCGCGGTCGGCACCGTCCCGCCGGAACGCCGCAGGAACCGGGCCTGCACCACGGCGCGGGCCATCACGGCACCCTGTCGCACGAACGTCTGCTCCAGGTACACGGCACGGTCGTCGACCCCGAGCACGTGGGTCCGGAGCTCGAACCGCTGCCCGAGCGTCAGCGAACGCTTGTACGTGATCGTCTGCGCCGAGACGACGGGGTACCAGCCGTGCTCGGCCAGCGCGGCCCAGTAGCCGGAACGGAGCATCAGGTCGAGCCGACCGAGGTCGAGCATCGACAGGTACTTGCCGTTGTTGACGTGGCGCAGCGGGTCCAGGTCGGTCGGGACCACCCGGAACGGCGTCCGCACCTCGTCCCAGAGCGACGCCCGGCGGCGTCCACCGACCCGAGCGCGCAGACGGGTGCGCAGCTGCAGCAGGAGCAGTCGGAAGTACAGGTTCACGGGACGATCACACCAGTGTGCGGAGCGCTCGTGCGAGCACCTTGGAGGAACCTCACGAAGCCCGAGGGCGTTCGTCGGACCAGAACGGCTGGTCCCGACAACGAGTCGAGACGGTTCGTCAGCCCGGGAACATGCCGCCCACACCGCTGCCGCCGGGGTGCGCTGCCTTCGACACGCCTTCGGCCGTCGAGCGCGCGGCGTCGGCGTCGGCCACGGCACGTGATCCCGCCGTGGGGTCGGAGAAGTCCTCGAGGTCCGAGAGCGCCCGCCGCCGACGGCGGTTCTGCACCTCGAGCACGACGAGCAGGGCGCCGAGCACGACGACCACGGCGACGACGATCCAGATGACGACCACGACACTCCCCCGAGCCCGGGGCGCCTGCCCCGTCCCTCGCAGCGTAGTGGTGCGGAGGCGGGTACCGACAGTGCCTCCCGCCGCCCCGGGGACCGGGAGTAGACCTGCAGCATGCAGACACGCAAGCTCGCAGACCTCGAGGTCGGACCGATCGGCCTCGGAACCATGGGCATGAGCGCCTTCTACACGGGCGCCGGCACCGACGACGACGAGTCGATCCGCACCATCCACCGCGCGATCGACCTCGGCGTCACCCTGTTCGACACCGCCGAGGCGTACGGCCCCTACACGAACGAGGAACTCCTGCGCCGTGCGCTTGAGGGCCGTCGCGACGACGTCGTCATCGCGACGAAGTTCGGCCTGTACCACCACGAGGCCGGTGAGGAGACGCCGACGCAGCAGCGCGGGATCTCCAGCAAGCCCGAGTCCGTGCGCGAGGCCCTCGAAGGCTCCCTCCGTCGCCTCGGCACCGACCACATCGACCTCTACTACCAGCACCGCGTCGACCCGGCCGTCCCGATCGAGGACGTCATCGGCCAGCTCGCCGGCTTCGTGCAGGAGGGCAAGATCCGGCACATCGGCCTCTCCGAGGCGAGCGCCGCGACGATCCGGAAGGCCCACGCCGTCCACCCGATCACCGCGCTGCAGAGCGAGTACTCGCTGTGGACGCGGGACCCCGAGGGCGACGTGCTCGACACCCTGCGCGAGCTCGGCATCGGCCTGGTGCCGTACTCGCCGCTCGGCCGCGGGTTCCTGACGGGTGCCATCACGAAGCCGTCCGACCTGGACTCCGACGACTTCCGCCTGGCGAACCCGCGCTTCCAGCAGGAGGCGTTCGAGCAGAACATGCGCATCGTCGACGCGGTCAAGGAGATCGCGACCGAGGCCGGGGCCACCCCGGCGCAGGTGTCGCTCGCCTGGCTGCTGGCCCAGGGCGACGACATCGTCCCGATCCCCGGCACGAAGCGGGTCTCCCGCCTCGAGGAGAACGTCGGCGCAGCCGACCTGATCCTCACGGCGGACCAGCTGTCGCGCCTGTCGGCGCTGCCGGTCCCGACCGGTGACCGCTACCCCGACATGTCGACCATCGGTCGGTGAATGCGACCACCTGACGACCTGGAGGCCCGTGGCGGATCCGTCACGGGCCTCCAGTCCGTCGTCAGTCGCGTTTGCGGGCGCGAGACGCCGGCGTCAGCGCGAGACGCCCCCGAATCCGGCGGCGTCTCGCTGACTCGGCGGTGTCTCCCGAGGACGCCGGCGTCTCAGACCTCGGCGGCGAAGGACGCGGCCCGGACCTGCAGGTCCTCGATGCGCCGGAGGCGCGCTGCCTCGACGTCGTAGCCCTCGTAGGCGGGCGGCGGCAGCTTCCGGACGTTCCGCGAGCACTGGAAGTCCTGACACACCAGGGTGCCGACGGTGTTGCCGTTCCGTCCGGCCGGCCCGGACCGTTTCGCGCTGTAGAACGCGACGTCGTTCGGTAGCTTGACGTCCTGGCACCACGAGCACTGGGCACGGGAGCGGGGCGAGGCCTCGGCCTGCCGGAACAGGATGCCGATCAGTTCGCCGTCCAGGGTCGGCACGACGGCGTAGGCACGCCGCCCGATCTTCGGGTCGCGCCAGCCGAGGTAGTCGAGCGCGTCCCAGTCGAGCGTCTCGAAGTCGCCGGGCAGCGTGAGGTCGGACACCTCTTTCCGTGAGGCGTTGACGAAGGACGTGCGGAGGGTCTTCTCCACGATGGGGAGCATGGGTGTTCGCTTTCGTGCGGGCCCGGGGCGTGCGGACGCACACCGCACCGGGCGGAGGAGGTCAGGGTTCGACGAGGGCGGCCGCACCCGAGGGCACGACCGAGGGCCTCACGCCCTGATGCCGGCGAAACGGGCGCCGACACCTCCTGGAAGCTCACCCCCACAGCCTACGACCGGGTGTCAAGCCCGGCCCGGCTCGGCCGGGACGGTTCGGTTCGGCGTCGCCGTGACCAGGACGACCGAGCCCTCGTAGGTCGGGCGGATCCGCAACGACCCGTGCCGCCGGTCCCACTCCCCCGACTCCAGCGCGGTCCGGAGCGCCGCCACGGACCGCCGGACGGTGAACTCGTCGACCAGGCCCCACGCCGGGTCCGCCTGGCGCACGCCGCGGTCGAGCAGTCGCTCGGGGCGGGCGTAGTACGCCTCGGCGAACCCGTCGACGCACGTGAACGGGATCGGCAACGCGGTGCTCGTCACGGTGTCGTCCCGCAGTGCGTCGGCCATCCGCGGCAGTGCTGGATGGCGACGGGCCTCGGCCACCAGCACCTCGGGCGCATACTCGGCGAGCCAGGAGCGCTCGATGCGGTCGGGGTCGAACGTCAGGACCACGATCGTGCCCCGGGTCACCCGACGCACCTCGGCGAGCCAGCGCTCGAGGTCGTCCCACTCGTGCAGCGAGAAGGTCGTCATCGCGGCGTCGAAGGTGTCGTCGGCGAAGGGCAGGTCCGCGGCGGGCTCCGCGGTGGTCACGTCGCGGTCGGTCGGCGCGTACGAACCGGCACCGGCACCGGCACCGATGTCGAGCACGGTCCGGGCGTCTCCGAGGGCCTTCGCGACCGCGCGGGCGAACGCGGGTTCGGGCCGGCGGTGCTGCCGGTGGTCCGCGTCCCCTGCTGAGCCGTCCGTCGTCCTCGTCACGTCCCCACCCTACGAACCCGCGGGCGCCGGGTCAGTCGACCGACTCGGACTCGGATTCCGACTCGCGCAGGGCCGCGTACTGCTCGGCCCGCTCCGTCGCGGCCCAGCTGCCGAGCAGCGCGAGCGACCGTTCGGACTCGCTGCCCGGTTCGGCCGAGTACGAGAACAGCGTCAGGCCGGGGTCGGCGACCAGGTCGAGCGCCTCGTAGGACAGCCGCAGCTCCCCCACGATCGGGTGGTCGATGCGCTTCTTGCCGGTGCGCTGCATCCGGACGTCGTGGGCGGCCCACCAGCCGCGGAACTCCTCGCTCCGGGTGGAGAGCTCGCCGACGAGCGTGATGAGCCCCGGCTCGCAGGGGTTCGACACCGCGGCGGTCCGGAGCACGGCCACGGCGTCCTTCGCGGTCTGCGCCCAGTCCGGGAAGAAGTCGCGGGCGGCCGGGTCGAGGAACGTGAAGCGTGCGGTGTTCACCGGGCGTCCGGGGCCGGCGAAGAGCGGTGCGTAGAGCGCACGGCCGAGCTCGTTCGTCGCGACGACGTCCCCGCGCTCGTTCCGCACCCAGGCCGGTGCGCCGGTGATGGCGTCGAGCAGCCGCTGCACGCCGGGGCGCACGCGGGTCGGCACGTTCCGGTGCATGACCTTCGCGCCGGAGTTCGCCAGGCGCGTGAGGTCCCACAGGTGCGCACGCTCGTCCTCGTCGAGCTGCAGGGCGCTCGCCAGGCCCTCGAGCACGCTGTCCGAGACGCCCTTGAGCGAACCGCGCTCGAGTCGCGTGTAGTAGTCGACGCTGACGCCGGCGAGCATGGCGACCTCGTGCCGACGCAGCCCGGGGACCCGTCGGACCCCGCCGCCGAACGACGGCATGCCGACCTGCTCGGGGGTGAGCCGCGCCCGCCTGGAGGACAGGAAGTCGCGGATCTCGTTGCGCACGTCGATACCCATGCGACGAGCGTACGTGCCCGGGCCGTGCGTCCGGCAGGCACGGGCGGTACCCGTCAGTCGGTCAGGGAGCGGCGTCGGCTCCGATGCGCACCCGTGCGACGCGGTGGCCGTCCATGGCGGTCACCTCGAGGCGGTGGCCGCCGGCCGTGACGACGTCACCGACCTCGGGCACGCGGTCCAGCTGCACCTGCACGAGCCCACCCACGGTCTCGTAGTCGCCGTCCGGCAGGACGGGGCCGCCGTCCGCCGCCAGGTCCTCGAGCACGGTTGCTCCGTCGACGCCGTCGTGCGCCAGCACGGACTCGTCGTACTCGGTGGAGTCCCACTCGTCGCGGATGCGGCCGACGAGGTCCTCGAGCAGCGCCTCGAGCGTGACCATTCCGGCGCTGCCGCCGTACTCGTCGACGACCAGGGCGATCTGGTGGCCGTCGGTGCGCATGTCCGCGATCGCACTCGACAGCGACTTCGTCTCGGGCAGGGCGAGCACCGGCCGGACGAGCGTGGCGACCGGGGCCGCGGGGTCGACCGGACGCAGCAGGTCACGGAGGTGCACGAAGCCCTGGACCTCGTCGCGCCCGCCGGAGGTCACGAGGTACCGGGTGTGCCCGGCTGCGATGGCCTGGTCGGTGGCCTCGGCGACGGAGAGGCCGGCGTCCAGCGTCGACACGTCGTACCAGGGGCGCATCGACTCGCGCAGGATGCGGTCACCGGCGTCCAGCGCGCTGCGGGCGATCCGGCGTCCCTGCTCGTCGACGCCGGTGTGCTCGTCGACCAGGCCGCGGAGCTCCTCGGTGCTCATCGACTCGCTGCGGGCGTTGGGGTCCCCGCCGAGCAGTCGCACGACGGTGTCGGTGGACTTCGAGAGCAGCCAGATCACCGGCCGCATCAGCACCGCGAAGCGCTCCAGGGTCGGGGCGACGGCCATCGAGAAGCCCTCGGCACGCTGCAGGGCGAGGCGCTTCGGCACGAGCTCGCCGAACACGAGCGACAGGTACGCGATGACGAGGGTCATCAGCACCAGCGCGACGGCTTCGGCCGTGCCCTGCTCGAGGCCGAGCCCCTGGAACAGCGGCGCGACGTCAGGTGCGATCGAGGACGCACCGTACGCGGCGGAGAAGAACCCGGCGACGGTCACGCCGATCTGCACGGCGGACAGGAACCGGTTCGGGTCACGGCCGAGCTCGGCGACGCGCATCCCGCGGGGGCCGCGGCGTTCGAGCTGCTGCAGCTGGGATTCGCGGAGGGAGACGAGTGCGATCTCGGCGGCCGCGAAGACCCCGCCGACGAGCACGAAGAGGATGACGAGCCCGAAGGCGATCCAGGTGTCGGCGCCCATCAGCGGGCAGCCGCCTCGGATCGACGACGGGCGGGCGGTCTGTGGGGATCGTCCATGCCTGTGAGTCTGCACAGGCAGACTGGGACATCACCGTACTGTCGCTCGACAGCGGCTGTGGGTTCTGTGTCGATCCGGGACGGGGCCCTGCAGGAGTCGATCGCTACAGGGTGAGCGAGCGACCGATGCGGGCTTCGAGCCACGCCTCCGGGTCGATCGGCGTGACGCCGTCCATGAGGACCTCGAGGTGCAGGTGCGCACCGGTCGAGACGCCGGAGGACCCGACGAGCCCGATGAACTGCCCGGCAGCGACGGTGTCGCCGACCTTGAGCGGCGAGGAGCCGGGGATCATGTGGCCGTACAGCGTGGAGACCTGACGGCCGTCGACCACGTGGTCGATGATGACCGCGTTGCCGTACGAGAAGTAGGTGCCCGAGACCCGGACCTTGCCCGCGGCGACGGCGCCGATCGGCGTGCCCATGCCCGGGGTGAAGTCGAGGCCCTGGTGCAGCGACGAGCACGCGCCGCACGGTGCGGAGCGGTACCCGAAGCCGGAGCTCATCTGCACGGGGCCGGGGAACGGCGAGCGGACGGCGCCGCCGAACGACACGGCGCCTCCGGCGGTCGCCGCGGTGCCGGCGGAACCAGCCGTCGTCGTGGTGACGGTCGAGCCACCGCCGACGGTGAACCCGTCACGGTCGAACCCGGCGGACGTGACCGCCTGGGTCACGGCGTAGTCCTGGGTGCGCACGATGGGCGCGATGGTCGAGGTGGCCATCGAGGTGCCGGCGCTCGCGTGGGCGGGCATCGCCGACGCGGCGAACATCGCGATCGCGGCGGCGGCGCTGGTCAGGGTGATGCGTCCGGCACGGGCCGACCGGGAGGCCCGGGGTGCGCTGGCGACACGGGTCGCCTTGGGTGCGGGGCGACGGACGACGCGCTGGATGCGGTCGTCGACGTGCTCGGTGGTGGCGCGCGCGGCTGCGGAGCGGCGGCCGGCCGGCTCGGTGGCCGAGGACGCGAGGACGACGGCCTTCACCGGCTTGGCGACCTTCGCGGCCTTCGGCGCCTTGGCCGGCTTCGCGGCCTTCGCCGGCTTGGCGACCTTCGCTGCCTTGGCCGGCTTCTCGGGCTTGGTGACCTTCGCGACCGGGGCCGTCTTGCTGCGACGCTGCGGTCCGCGTGCTGCTGCGCGCTCGGCCTCGAGGGCGGCGCGACGGGACAGGTGCACCACCGGGGTCTCCGGGTGCTGGTCGGGTTCGGGTGCAGTCGTCATGGCCGCCCACCATTCTGCACGACTCTGTCGCTTTGTACAGGCCCTTCCGTGATCTTTTCGTTACCGAGTGCGCTGGGAGGCGCCTGATCGCCACGGGCCGAAGCGTCCCCCGGGCCCTCAGCATCGGTACGGTCAGGGGAAAGCGACGGAAGGACCCGCACCATGGCCCGATCGCCGCGTGAGCGGTACGGAACGGTCGACCTGGCGTCGGCCGACGTCGTGCTGGCCGGTACCCAGGAACTCCTTCCCGTGCTCCGGGCCGCGGCCGTGCGCGCCGGGATCGACGCCGCGCGGATGCGGGTCATCGGGGTCGACGACCTGCCGGACCCCGGCGAGACCTGGGACGCGGCGCTGGCCGTCATCGCCATCCGCCGCCCCGGTGACGACCCCGCGTTCCACCGGGCGCAGGCGGCTGCCGAGCTCATCGCGCCGATGCTCGCGCCGCACGCCGTCCGCATCGTCGTCACGGTGTCCGGGGTGACCCGCCTCGCGCCGAAGCTCGAGCGCACCCTGACGTCCGAGGTCCTGCACCAGATCGATGCCGCATCGGCGTCGTCCGGGTTCCGTCGGCCCTTCCGGCCCCTGCGCATGCGGCTCGGGCTCGCCGGGCTCCGTGCCGCCGGCGTCCGCGTGTTCCGCGTCTCGATCGGCGACTGAGGCTCAGGCTCCGTCGGTTCCGGAGTCGTCCGGGGGCTGCCGTGTGGTGGTCATGCGCGCTCTCCCTCGCTCTGGTGTTGCGGAAGACCAGCCCCGCGCCGTTCCTATGTGTCGACAGTGCGCCTCCAGGGTGTCGGCCGAGCATCTGCCGCGCGCAGGCAGGGGCCATGTATCTTGATGTCGAGACATCCTGCGCCACGAGTACCGTGGACGTACCGACGGTCGAACAAGGGAGTACCCGCCAGCATGGCCAAGATCATCTACACCCTCACGGACGAGGCGCCGTTCCTCGCCACCCACTCCTTCCTCCCGGTCATCCAGGCCTTCGCCGGCACCGCGGGTGTCGACGTCGAGACCCGCGACATCTCGCTCGCAGGCCGGATCATCGCCCAGTTCCCGGAGCGGCTCACCGACGAGCAGCGCCTGGACGACGCCCTCGCCGAGCTCGGCGACCTGGCGAAGACCCCCGAGGCGAACATCATCAAGCTGCCGAACATCTCGGCGTCGATCCCACAGCTCAAGGTCGCGATCAAGGAACTGCAGGCGCAGGGCTACGACCTTCCCGACTACCCGGACGAGGCCACGACCGACGAGCAGCGCGACGTCCGCGCCCGGTACGGCCGCGTCCAGGGCAGCGCCGTGAACCCGGTGCTGCGCGAGGGCAACTCCGACCGCCGCGCACCCCTGTCCGTCAAGAACTACGCCCGCAAGCACCCGCACCGCATGGGCGCCTGGTCGCGTGACTCGAAGACGAACGTCAGCACCATGGGCGTCGACGACTTCCGGTCGAACGAGAAGTCCTGGATCGCCCCCGCCGACGACGTCCTGACGATCACCTTCGTGGCCGAGGACGGCAGCGAGCAGGTCCTCAAGCAGTCGATCCCCGTGCTGCAGGGCGAGGTCGTCGACGGCACCGTGCTGCACGTGGCCGCACTCGAGACGTTCCTGCGGGAGCAGATCGAGCGCGCCGCGGCCGAGGACGTCCTGTTCTCCGTGCACCTCAAGGCCACGATGATGAAGATCTCCGACCCGATCATCTTCGGGCACGTCATCAAGGCGTTCTTCCCGTCGGTGTTCGAGCGCTACGGCGCCGACCTCGCCGCCGCGGGCCTGACCCCGAACGACGGCCTCGGCTCGATCCTCGCCGGCCTCGGTGCGCTGCCGAACGGCGCCGAGATCGAGCGTGCCTTCAAGCAGGGCATCGCCGACGGCCCCGAGCTCGCCATGGTCGACTCGGACAAGGGCATCACGAACCTGCACGTGCCGAGCGACGTCATCGTCGACGCCTCGATGCCCGCGATGATCCGCACCTCGGGGCACATGTGGGGCCCGGACGGCGACGAGCACGACACCCTCGCCGTCATCCCCGACTCGAGCTACGCCGGCATCTACCAGGCCGTGATCGACGACTGCCGCGCCCACGGCGCCTTCGACCCGTCGACGATGGGCTCCGTGCCCAACGTCGGTCTGATGGCGCAGAAGGCCGAGGAGTACGGCTCGCACGACAAGACCTTCGAGCTCCCCGGCGCCGGTGTGGTCCGCGTCACGACCGCCTCGGGTGACGTCGTCATCGAGCACGACGTCGAGCCCGGAGACATCTGGCGCGCCTGCCAGACCAAGGACGTCGCCATCCGCGACTGGGTGAAGCTCGCCGTCACCCGCGCCCGTGCCTCCGCGACGCCCGCCGTGTTCTGGCTCGACGAGACCCGTGCCCACGACGCGAACCTCATCGGGCTCGTCCGCCGGTACCTCGGCGAGCACGACACCGAGGGCCTGCAGATCGAGATCCTCGCGCCCGAGGACGCCATGCGCTTCTCGCTCGAGCGGATCCGCCGCGGCGAGGACACCATCTCGGTCACCGGCAACGTCCTGCGCGACTACCTGACGGATCTGTTCCCGATCATGGAGCTCGGCACCTCGGCGAAGATGCTCTCCGTCGTCCCGCTGCTGGGCGGTGGCGGCCTGTTCGAGACCGGTGCCGGTGGTTCCGCGCCGAAGCACGTGCAGCAGCTCGTGCAGCAGAACTACCTGCGCTGGGACAGCCTGGGCGAGTTCCTCGCACTGGCGGTCAGCCTCGAGCACCTCGCCGGTGTGACGGGCAACGAGCGGGCGAAGATCCTGGGCGAGACCCTCGATCGTGCCACCGGGACGTTCCTCGAGCAGGACAAGTCCCCGGGCCGGAAGCTCGGCTCCATCGACAACCGCGGCAGCCACTTCTACCTGGCGAAGTACTGGGCCGAAGAGCTCGCGGCGCAGACCCAGGACACCGAGCTCGCGGCGTCGTTCGCGGACCTCGCGGCGAAGCTCGGTGATCAGGAGCACACGATCGTCGACGAGCTCGTCTCGGTGCAGGGCCACCCGGCCGACATCGGCGGCTACTACCGCCCGGACGACGCCAAGACGAGCGCGGTCATGCGCCCGTCCGCCACGTTGAACGCGGCGCTGGCAGCGCTCTAGCAGCGACCTGCTCACGGACGGGAGGCCCGGTGCCAGCTGGCGCCGGGCCTCCCGTCCGTCTGTGGTCGCGTCCGCACCACGAAACCCGACGGTTCGTGCTCACGAAGTGACACGGGGGACGCGCGGGGCGTCAGCCGCGGGACGGCACGGGCGGGCCGGCGGCCAGCAGCCCGGTGAAGACCAGGGCGACGGCCACGACCCCGATGCCCGCGGCCACGGCGGGCCGGCGCACCACGAAGAACAGCAGACGGTCCCAGAAGCCCGAGTGGGCGTCCGGCGAGCGGCGCCAGGAGCCCTCGAGCATGCTGCGGCGGGCGACCGCGACCTCGAACGGCACGGTGGCGTACGGCACGACGGCACTGGCCCAGCCGAGCACGAGCGCCCCGAACGACCACCGCTGGTTCACCGCGACGACCGTCGTGACCACCAGGTACGCCAGGAACACGAAGCCGTGCACCCCACCGCCGATGCGCACGCCCCAGTCGCCGGCGTCGACGCCGTACTTGAGCACCATCCCGAGGATGAGCAGGGTCCAGGTCACGAGTTCGGCGACCGCGGCGGCGCGGAACAGGGAGCGCGGAGTCATGGCCTCCATGGTGGCGGACCCGGTTGACAGACAGCAGGACGCCCCGGGCCGATCGACCCGGGGCGTCCTCGACGTCGGGTCAGTGCCGCACGACCACCGTCTGGCCCAGGCGGTTCACGCCGGCGCGCGCGTCCCACGTGCCGGTGTTCGCGGTCTGGATCGCGAAGGCCGGGTTCGACGCCACCGAGCGTTCGGGTGCCGGCAGGGCGAGGGCGACGTCCCAGCGTCCCTTCGGCAGGTGTGCGAGCGACGCCCGGACGGTCACGGTCCGGCCCGGCTGCCACGACGACGCGTCGGCGCGCACCGGCACGGTGACCCGGCGGTGCCCGTCGGTCAGGACGAGCTGCACCGGGCGGCTGTTGTACGGCGCCGCCCAGCCGTCGTTCCGCACCGACACCGCGACCGACGGCGTGCGACCGGTGGTGACGGTGCTCGAGGTCATCGTGAAGCGGTAGCCGAGCTTCTTCGCGGCGTCGGTCATGCCGTCCGCGCCCCAGGTCGCCAGGACGTCCTTGTTGTAGTCGAGGTTGAGGTAGCTGTAGTGGTACTTCGCCATCTCGGCCGAGGCTGACGGGTACTCGGACCGCGGCGCGTTCACGGCGCAGGTCTCGCCACCGACGGGGACGTACCGCGACTCGGCGGCCAGGTAGTCCTGGTCGAGTGACAGCGGGTCGCTCAGGAACGTGCCGAAGTCGTCGGGCGAGGCGAGGAAGCAGTCGTTGTGGTGCCCGGTGCGCGACGCTGCCGACCCGTCGTGCGCCTGCTCCGGGGTGAGCGCCCCGGCCGTGCCGGACGGCATGCGGAGTGCGTCCTGCTTCATCTGCATCGTGCGGACCTGGACCGAGCGGCTGGACGGCAGGGCCGCGAGTTCGGCCTGCAGGACCTGCCGTCGGGCGTCCTTGTCGGCCTCGGTCAGCACGCCCGGGTTCGACGGGTCGCTGGCGAAGTGGTCGGTGTAGTAGCCCTCGCCCCAGAGCCCGATGAACCCCTGCTGCAGGGTCGGGATGACGTCGGCGTTCCGGCGGAGCGTCGGGGTGAGCTGCTGGATGTGCGCGAGCACGGTCGACAGGTCGGCGTCGCCGTAGGGCGCCGAGTACGGGTACGCACCGCCCTGCACGTACGCGAAGCGGGTGATCACGCCCACCCCTGCCGCACGTGCGGTGTCGTAGTCGCGCTGCACGAGCCGCAGCCAGGCCGGACTGAGCTGCCGCTGCTGCACGAACGCCTCCATGTAGAACACCCGGACGATCTGGGTGACCCCCTCGGCGCGGTAGCCGCGGAGCGTCGCGGCGTCGAGCGGTGTGTACCCGGTGCCGTCGGCACGGTAGTGCGTCTCGGTGGTGTGGTCGAACCCGCGCGAGGGGTTCGGGATGACCGCGTCGCTCGCCGTGTAGGTCACGGTCGAGGTGGTCGCGGTCCGTGTCGGGTGGTGGCCGGTGGGCGACGACGCCCACGCGGTGGTCGGTACGGCGAGTGCGAGTGCCGCCGCGAGTGCGACGGTGGTGATGGTGCGGTGCTGCATCGGACGAGCCCCTGTCCTCGGCGCGGACGGTGATCGGCGCCCCCTGGCGCTGCCGTCCTGCGCGATTGTGATCTGAAGGTAGGCCGAACGATCAGAAAACGCCAGTGGATGCGCGAACCGAGCACGGGTAGCGTTGCCTGCATGTCGCCGTCGACCGAGAACCGTCCCCTGAACATCGTCGTCTGGAACGAGAACGTGCACGAGACCCGCGGTGACGCGACGGTCATCGGGCACTACCCCGACGGCATGCACACCGTGATCGCCGAGGCGCTCCGGCAGCTGCAGCCCGGGGCCGACGTCTCCACCGCCACCCTGCAGGAACCCGACCACGGCATCACCGCCGAACGGCTGGCCACCACGGACGTGCTGTTCTGGTGGGGGCACGCCGCCCACGACGAGGTGAGCGACGCCGTCGTCGACCTGGTCGTCGACGCCGTCCACGCCGGCATGGGCCTGGTGGTGCTGCACTCCGGCCACTACTCCAAGCCGTTCAAGCGCCTGATGGGCACGACCTGCTCGCTGAAGTGGCGGAACGACGGCGAGCGTGAACTCGTCTGGACCGTCGCGCCCGAGCACCCGATCGCCGCGGGGGTCCCGCACCCGATCGTCATTGACCGGCAGGAGATGTACGGCGAGTACTTCGACATCCCGCGCCCCGACGAAGAGGTGTTCCTGTCGACCTTCGCGGGCGGCGAGGTCTTCCGCTCCGGCGTCGCGTACCGCCGGGGGCTCGGCAAGGTCTTCTACTTCTCGCCGGGCGACCAGGAGTACCCCGTCTACCACCACCCGGACATCCAGCGCGTGCTGTCGAACGCCGCCGCCTGGGCCGCCCCGGTGTCCGAGCGCCGCGAGCTGACGGCCGACCCCCACCCGCGGGACTGGTTCCTGTCGGACGATGGGGGTAGACAGGTCGGGTGACCAACCATCTTGACGGTGCGCACAGGCGCACCGCGGTGATCGAGGCGCTCGCCATCTTGGGATCAGGACCCGAGGAGCGCTTCGATCGCATCACCCGCATGGCCCACGAGGCGTTCGACGTCCCGTTGACCTTCCTCAACCTCGTCCACCACGACCTCGTCACCACGCAGTCGACCTTCGGCTGGCACCAGGGATCGAGCGTCCCCGCCAGCGAGCAGTTCTGCGCGTCGACGGTGCTCACCCGCGAACCGATGGTGATCCCGGACGCGTCGCTCGACGCCCGGTTCGCGCACACGGCGGCGGTGGCGGAGCACGGCATCCGGTTCTACGCGGGCGCACCGTTGACCATGGTCGACGGCACCCGGGTGGGCACGCTGTGCCTGATGGACGCTGTTCCGCGCACGTTCTCGCCGGACGACGTCGCCCTGTTGGGTGACCTGGCCCGGTGGGCGGAGCGTGAACTCGGCGTCGCCATCGACCGCGGACGGGTCCGTCGGGTGCTCGACGGCCTGGTGCCGGACCCGGTCGCGGTGCCGGGGTACGACCTCGACGTCCTGGTGGCCCAGCACGACGACGGCGGGGGTGACGTCGCCGACTGGCGCGTCGCACCGGACGGTGCCCTGCACGTCACCGTCGGCCGGGTGAGCGCGGCCGGCCCGGCGTCGGGCCTGCTCGCCGCGGCGGTCCGCGGTGCCGTGGCGGCACGGACCGGTTCGGCCATGTCGGACGCGATCGTCGGCCTGGAGGCGCAGGTCACCGCCGACCTGTCGGCTGCGGACGCCGTCGGCTCGCTCTTCCACCTGCGGCTCGACCCGACGTCGGGTCACGTCGACTTCGGCGACGCCGGCCACGGTCTCGCGGTGTTCGTCCCCGCCGACGGCCCGGCTCGCGTCCTGCACCCGCTCGACCTGCCGCTCGGGCTGCAGCCGGAGTCGATCCCCCGGTCGCCCGGCGCGCTCGACCTGGAACCCGGCGACCGGCTGGCGATCTGCACCCAGGGCGTCCTGACCCTGGACGGACTCCGGCACCTGGACGACCTCGCTGCGCTGGTGCGCTCCGCTCCGGACGGGGCCACGGCGGTCGAACGGGTGCGCGCGGCGGTCCCCGCGGACGCCGCGGTCGACGTCACGCTGGTGGTGCTCACACGGCACTGAGCGGGATGGGCCGCCTGGGCGTCGCGTGCTGCCCCGGGTGGGTCAGGAGCGGAAGCGGTCCTGCCGAGGGCGCGGGGTGCCGGTCAGCGCGACCACGAGCAGCGTCGCGAGCAGGGCGAACCCGGCGAGCTCGATGCCCAGGCCGGCGAGCTGCCAGTACGCGCTGCCGACGTGCTGCGGCTGCGTGATCGACTCCGGCCACCACGACTCGATGAGCGGGAACGAGCCCGGGAACGGGTCGAGGCCGAACACCACGAGGCCGCCGAGCAGCAGCACGACCCCGAGGGCGGCCATCGCCCCGCGGGACCGACCGAGCATGTGCACCACGAGGGCCGCTGCCATGCCGGCGAGGCCGACGACGGCGAGCAGGAACGCGAGCACCACGATGGTCTGCGGCGCGAGCGCGACCCAGTCCAGCACCGCGATCGGCAGCAGCAGCCACCGCCCCGTCCGTGCCCAGCGCGCAGGGTTCCGCCATCCGTCCATGGCGACCGACCGTAGGGCACCCGGCCGAACGCCTGCCGAATGCGGCCAGTGGACCCCGGCGGCAGTCCGCCCTGGCTACGATCGGACCCCATGGCGCAGGACCGACCGACCCGGCAGCAGCGGTCGCTCGCGACCCGCACGGCGATCATCGAGGGCGCGGCCGCGGAGTTCGACGAACGCGGGTACGTCGGCGCCTCGATGGACGGCATCGCCGAACGCATCGGGATGACCAAGGGCGCGCTGTACTTCCACTTCAGGTCGAAGGCCGACATGGCGGGTGCCGTGATCGCCGAGCAGCACGCGATCTCCCGACGGTACGGCGAGGCCGCGGTGGCGAAGGGGACGACGCCGCTCGAGTGGATCGTGTGGTTGGCGCAGGGGCTGGCCGTGCAGATGACGACCGAGGTGGTGGTCAGCGCCGGTGTCCGGCTGTCGACCGACGTGGCCGCGAGCGACGTCGACCGGCAGGACCCGTACACGGACTGGACGACGGTGGTCGCCGGGTTCGCACGGCAGGCCGTCGACGCGGGCGAGATCGACCCACGGTGGGACCCGGAGCTGGTCGGCCGGGTCGTCGTCCGTGCCTACACCGGCGTGCAGACCGTTTCGGACGTGATGACCCGCCGGGCCGACCTGTTCGCGGGCCTGCGGGAACTCTGGACGGTCCTGCTGGACGCGTTCGTCACCGAACGGCTGCGTCCGGAGATCCCGCGGCTCGTCGCGCTCATCGCTCCGGAGTGACGCGGGTCCCCCCAGGGAAACACCCACGTCACCTCGTCCCTGAGACTACCGAGGAGGATCTCGCGCCACCGGCCCCAGTTCGCGGGCGTGTGTCCGGCGGCCCACTAGCCTGACGCCGTGCCCACACCCGCTGCCGAGGTCGACGTCGACGTCCCGCTCGTCCGGGCCCTGCTGCGCGACCAGCACCCCGACCTGGCCGTGCTGCCGCTCGAGGTCGTCGCGAACGGCTGGGACAACGTGGTGCTGCGTCTGGGCGACGACCTGGCCGTCCGGGTCCCCCGTCGGGAGCTGGCCGCACGCCTCGTCGAACACGAACAGCGCTGGTTGCCGGCCATCGCCGCCCGGGTCGGATCGGTCGTCCCGGTGCCGGTCCCGGTGCGCACGGGCCGCCCCGCCCTCGGCTACCCGTGGTCGTGGAGCGTCGTGCCGTGGCTGCCCGGTACTGCGATCGGTGAACGGGCGGCCGGGGTCCTCGTCGCCGAGGCGCTCGCCGCGTTCGTCGGGCTCCTGCACGTCCCCGCCCCGGACGACGCCCCGGCGAACCCGTTCCGCGGGGTGCCGCTCGCGTCGCGGAGCGACGCCGTGCTGACGCGACTCGACGGTCACGGCGTGCACCGGGCCGGAGAGCTCGCCGCGTTGTGGCGGACCGCAGCGGCCGTGCCCGCGCACGCCGGGCCTCCTGTCTGGGTGCACGGCGACCTGCACCCCTTCAACCTGCTCGTCGACCCGTCGGACGGTGCCGACCGCCTGTCGGCCGTGATCGACTTCGGGGACGTCACCGCGGGGGACCCCGCCGTCGACCTCGCGACCGCCTGGCTGACGCTCGACCGGCCGGGGCGTCTGGCGTTCCGCGCGCGCGTCACGGCCCCGGAGGCCACCTGGCAGCGCGCACGCGGGTGGGCGGTCGCGCTCGCGTCCGCCCTGGCGACCGCTGACGAGCGCGCCTTCCGGAGCGTCGCGCGACGGAGCATCGACGCGGTGCTGGACGACTGAGTCCCCGCGGGGCTATCGTGACCGCACCATCCGTGCACAGCCGATCGGAGGGGCCGCCATGACCCTCGAGCTCCGCGTCCAGCACGACGTCGCCACCGACGCCTCCCCCGCCCCCGTCCGACCCGAGCGACGCGGTCTCCGCGGCCTGCTCGACCGTCTGTCCGACCGCCGCGCCGCCGCCCGCGCGCGGCGGGTCGACGACCGTGTTCGCGAACTCGGCGAACTCGTCCACCTGCTCTCGGACGCCCGCGCCGTCGTCGAACGCGGGTGGGTCCAGCACGCCTGGTTCGCCTACCTCGACGAGCACGGCCGCGAGCGCAAGGCCTCCAGTGCCGCCGCGATGGACGTGCAGGGCCGGCCGCTCGTCGGCGCCTGCCTGGTCGGCGCGGTCGTGTCCGCCGCCGGCGGGCCGCACGCGGTCCACGCGCCCCGGGTGCAGCACGCGCTCGACGTCGTGTGGCACGCCCTGGCCCGCGACGAGGGCGAGCCCGTGCTGTGGTGCCCCGCGCCGGACATCCGGATGGGGCGCGTGCGTGACCTGACGAGCTGGAACGACGCCCCGGCACGCACCGGTGCCGAGGTCGCCGGCCTGTTGCTGACGGCCGAACGGGTCGCCGTGCAGGAGTCGACGCGCCTGCAGGAGCTCCGGGTGGCACGATCGGGGGCATGAGCGACGTCGAAGCGGTCCCCGAGGTGCACCCCGCGAGCACCAGCACGCTGGCCGCGAGTGGCAACGCCCTGCTGTCGGACGAGGGGTCTGCGCGGAACCCCGACCGCGCGGCTGCCGACGCCGCGGTGAAGCAGACGCTGCACCGGTACCTGCAGAAGCACCGTGCGGCACTGCTGGCCAAGCTGGACGGGCTGGCGGAGCGGCAGGCCCGCTGGCCGGTGACGCCGACGGGCACGAACGTCCTCGGGCTCGTGAAGCACGTCGCCGGGGTGCAGGCCGGCTACTTCGGCGAGGTGTTCGGGCGGCCGCTGCCGGACCAGCCCGCCTGGCTCGAGTCGGAGGACGGCGAGGACATGTACGCCACGCTCGACGAGACCATGGCCGACATCGTGGCCTTCCACCACCGCAGTGCCGCCCACGCCGACGCCACGATCGATGCCCTCGACCTCACCGCGACCGGCACCGTGTCGTGGTGGCCGGAGGGGCACCGGGACGTCACGCTGCACCGGATCCTGGTGCACATGGCGTACGAGACCGCTCGGCACGCGGGCCACGCCGACATCGTGCGCGAGATGCTCGACGGCCTGGCTGGCGACGGCGACGGCAACCTGGCCGACAAGTCGCCGGAGGAATGGGTCCGGTGGCGTGAGCAGCTCGTCGACATCGCGGAGCGAGCCGGGTTGCGCGACCTCGACGCATAGCCGAGCACGCAGACCGATCGTTACCGTTCTCCCAGGGTTCACCCGGTGACCCGGCTCTGACCTGGGGTTATTCCCCAAGCAAATGTGAGGGAAATGGTCGTCCACCGCAGTGTCCGTTGTACAACAGGTGCAGCTGCTGCGTAGCTTTGGCCGAGCTCGTGCCCCGATCTGTGGGCAGTTCAGCCGACCGGAAGGGGAGCGCCCACCCGTGTTCCAGTACGTCGTGGAGCGATGGAGCCAGATCTGGTTCGCATCGTGGCAGCACTTCTCACTGGTCGTCCAGTGCGTCGTCCTCGCCACGGTCATCGCCGTGGTGCTCGCCACACTCGTCTACCGCAGCCCGCGCTTGACCTCCGTCGCGAACGGGGTGTCCGCCATCGGCCTCACCCTGCCCTCGTTCGCCGTCATCGGCCTGCTCATCGTCCCGCTCGGCTTCGGCGTCCTGCCGTCGGTCGTGACGGTCGTCTTCTTCGCCGCGCTGCCGATCCTGCGCAACGCGGTCGTCGGCCTCGCCGAGATCCCGCCCACCGTCGTCGAGTCGGCGCGCGGCATCGGCATGAGCCGGTTCCGCACCCTGCTGCAGGTCGAGCTGCCGATGGCGTGGCCGATCATCCTGAGCGGCGTCCGGGTGTCCGCGCAGATGGTGATGGGCATCGCCGCCATCGCCGCGTACGCGCTCGGCCCCGGGCTCGGCGGCTTCATCTTCTCCGGGTTGTCCCGCCTCGGCGGCGCCAACGCCCTGTTCTCCGTCGTGGTCGGGGTGGTCGGGGTCGTCCTGCTCGCCCTGGTCCTCGACCTGCTCCTCATCGGCCTCGGCCGCCTGACCATCTCGAGAGGTATCCGTGTCCAGCACTGACTCCGCCACCACCACCGCGCCCGACGGGGACGTCACCGGGCGCAGCATCCTGCTCGACGAGGTCACCAAGCGGTACCCCGGGCAGTCGAAGCCCGCCGTCGACGGCATCACGCTCGAGATCCCGGCCGGCAAGATCGTCATGCTCGTCGGCCCGTCCGGCTGCGGCAAGACGACGACCCTCAAGATGATCAACCGCCTGATCGAGCCCACCCAGGGCCGGATCGTCGTCGGCGACGACGACGTCACCGGCATCGACGGCGACGAGCTCCGCCGCCGCATGGGCTACGTGATCCAGGCCGGCGGTCTCTTCCCGCACATGACCGTCGCGGCGAACATCGCGATCGTGCCGAAGATGCTCGGCTGGTCGAAGGAGAAGATCGCGGCGCGCGTCGACGAGCTGCTCGACCTGGTCTCGCTCGACCCCGACACCTACCGCGACCGGTTCCCCCGCGAACTCTCCGGTGGGCAGCAGCAGCGCGTCGGCGTGGCCCGTGCGCTCGCGGCGGACCCGCCCGTCCTGCTCATGGACGAGCCGTTCGGCGCCGTCGACCCGATCACCCGCCAGCGCCTGCAGGACGAGCTCCTGCGCATCCAGGAGGAACTGCACAAGACGATCGTCATCGTCACGCACGACTTCGACGAGGCCGTGAAGCTCGGCGACTGGATCGTCATCTTCACCGAGGGCGCGCACATCGTGCAGTACGACACCCCGGAGCGGATCCTGGCCGAGCCGGCGAACGAGTTCGTCGAGAACTTCATCGGTTCCGGTGCCGGCCTGAAGCAGCTCACGCTGAACCGCGTGCGCGACGTCGAGGTCGAGTCAGCCGTGACGTGCTCCCCCGGCGAAGAGGTCAAGGCCGTGCTGCAGCGGATGAACGAGGCCGGCGGGCACCAGCACGCCGTCGTCGTCGACCACCGCCAGCGTCCGATCGGATGGCCGTCGCGCCGCCAGCTCGAGCGTCTGACGCGCATCCCCGACGGCGTCGAGCCCGGCCTGCCCGTCGTGGGCGAGGCAGCGACCCTCAACGACGCGCTCGACACCATGCTCGTCTCGAGTGCCGGCGCCGCGCTCGTCACCGGTCGTCGTGACGCGTTCCGCGGGGTCATCACCGTCGAGACCGTGATGGAGGCGATCACCCGCTCCCGCGCGACCGCCGCCGGAGACCAGGCATACACGCCGGTCGGCACCAACACGAACCCGATCGAGACCATGCCGTCGTCACCGGTGTCGGCCATGCCCACCGGAGAAGACCTGTGAGCGCAGTCGCCGTCGCCGGCCCCGCCACCGGTGCACGCACCTCGTGGAAGGGCCTGCTGTTCCAGCCGATCGCGATCCTGGTCGTCCTGGCCGGCTTCGCGGTGTGGCTCGCGACGGCGGACCTGACCCCGACGGAGCGCACGACGCTCAACCCGGCGGACATCCTGGCCCTGACCGGCCAGCACCTCGTGCTGACCCTGCAGTCGACGGTCCTGGTGCTCGTCATCGGCATCCCGTTGGGTGTCGTGCTCACCCGCGGGCCTCTGCGCCGGGCGAGCCCGTACGTGCTCGCCGTCGCGAACTTCGGGCAGGCGGCCCCGGCTGTGGGCCTGATCGTGCTGCTCGCCGCCTGGCTCGGCCTGAACAGTTCGTCCGCCGTCATCGCGCTCGTGCTCTACGCGATCCTGCCGGTGCTCCGGAACACCATGATCGGCGTGCAGAGCGTCGACGACCGCCTGGTCGAGGCCGGTCGCGGCATGGGCATGAGCGCCTTCAGCGTGCTGATGCGCGTCGAACTGCCGCTCGCGGTGCCGGTGATGCTCTCGGGCATCCGGACCGCCCTCGTGCTGCTCGTCGGCACGGCGAGCCTGGCCACCTTCGTCGGTGCTGGCGGACTCGGTCTGCTCATCACCACGGGTGTGACGCTGTTCCTGCCCAAGGTGCTCGTCGCCGGGGCCCTGCTCGTCGCCCTGCTCGCCCTCTCCATCGACTGGCTCGGCCGCGTGGTCGAGACGGTCGCACGACCGAAGGGACTCCGATGACCCGCAGCACCCGCAGCACCCGCCGCACCCGGGTCGGAGCCGCCGCGTTCGTCGCCGGTGCCACCGCCCTCGTCCTGACCGGGTGCGGCCTGCAGCCCGCCACGTCGTTCGTGCCCGAGGCCGGCGCCGGCTCCATCCAGCGCATCGACGACCTGCCGGCCGGCGCCCACATCACCGTGACGTCGAAGAACTTCACCGAGCAACTCGTGCTCGGCAAGATCGCCGTGCTCGCCGCCAAGGCCGCAGGGTTCGACGTCACCGACGAGACGAACGTGCCCGGCAGCGTCGCGGTCCGTGAGCTGATGACCTCGCACGCGGCCGACTTCACGTACGAGTACACCGGAACCGCCTGGCTGACCTTCATGGGCCACGCGGAGGGGATCCCGGACAAGACCGACCAGTGGACGGCGGTGAAGAAGGAGGACGCCGGCAACGGGCTGACCTGGCTCGAGCCGGCGCCGATGAACAACACCTACGCGTTCGCCGTCCGCAACGAGGCAGTCAAGGAACTGGGGGACGTCAAGACGCTCTCCGACGTCGTCAAGCTGCCGGTCGACCAGCGCACGTTCTGCGTGGAGTCGGAGTTCAACTCCCGTGCCGACGGCTTCAAGCCGATGCTCAAGAAGTACGGTCTGGAGCTCGGTGGTTCGGGATCGAACGGCGTGCCGAGCCGCAACGTGAGCATCCTCGACACCGGCACGGTCTACACCGCCACCGACCGCGGCAAGTGCAACTTCGGTGAGGTCTTCACCACCGACGGCCGCATCAAGTCGCTCGGTCTGACGGTGCTCGACGACGACGAGGGGTTCTTCCCGGCGTACAACGTCGCCCCCGTCATCGACTCGGAGACGCTGAAGGAGTACCCGCAGCTCGAGGGGATCTACGACCAGATCTCGCCGAAGCTCACCGACGCCGTGCTGCAGGAGCTGAACCGTCAGGTCGACGTCGAGGGGCGCGAGCCAGCCGACGTCGCCTTCGACTGGATGGTGAAGGAGGGCTTCATCACGAAGCCCTGACCGTTCTGGACGCACCCATCTGACGGACGGGAGGCCCGTGGTGACCCCGCCACGGGCCTCCCGTCCGTCTGTGGTCGCGTCTCAGGCCGCGGCGATGCGCGCCGCCGTGTCGCGGATCGACGCGACCACCGCCGCCCGGACCTGCTCCGGGTCGGACCCCTCGTGCCGGGCCGAGCTCCGCAAGCCCGTCATGCACATGCCGAGCAGCATCTCGGCTGCCTGCGGGGTCGCGGCCTCCGGCCCCCAGGCCGGGTCGCGTTCGAGGATCGTGCGCACCGCGCCGGTCATCGCCTCGGCGACCGTGGTCATCCGCGTGACCTGCCGACGCATCAGCTGCGGGAACCGCACGATGACGGCCTTGCGTTCGAGCCGTTCGTGCTCGTCGCCGAACGACGACCCGAACACCAGGAACGCCAGGTCCACGACGGCCTGCGCCGCCGGCTCTCCCGCGACGGCCGCCAGGTGCGCCTCGAGGGTGGCGGGTTCGAGGTCGAGCTCGGTGTGCCCGAGGACCGCGTCCTCCTTGCTCTCGAAGTAGTTGAAGAACGTCCGCGGGGAGACGTCGGCCCGCGCGGCGATCTGCTCGATCGTGGTGCCGTCGACGCCCTGCTCGAGGGCCAGGGACCGAGCCGCCTCGGCGATGCGGTTGCGGGTCTCGATGCGCTTGCGGTCACGGAGACCGAGTTCTGACGGCGTCGGGGAGTCGGGCATGGCCCGACTGTAACCGGAAGGTCACATGATCTACAGCAAACGCAAACTTGCAGTCGTGCACCGGACACTACGGTGAACCCATGACCACTCCCGTGCTCGAGGCCCGTGACCTCGCCAGGACCTACGGCCGCGGCGCGACGCGGTTCGACGCGCTCAAGGGGGTGTCGTTGGCGGTGCACCAGGGCGAGAGCCTGGCGATCGTCGGCAAGTCCGGCTCCGGCAAGTCGACGCTGATGCACCTGCTCGCGCTGCTCGACAAGCCGTCGGCCGGTCAGGTGCTGCTCGACGGCACCGACGCGGCGACGCTCGGTGCGCGGCAGGTCAACCGCACCCGGAACAGCACCTTCGGGTTCGTGTTCCAGCAGTTCTTCCTGACACCGAAGACCTCGGTGCTCGACAACGTCGTGCTCCCGCTCAAGATCGCCGGTGTCTCCGGAGCCGAGCGGAAGCGCCGGGGCATGGCGGCGCTCGATGCACTCGGGCTGGCCGACAAGGCGAAGAACGACGCCAACGACCTGTCCGGCGGCCAGAAGCAACGCGTGGTCATCGCCCGGGCGCTGGTCGGCGAGCCGAGCGTGATCTTCGCCGACGAGCCGACCGGCAACCTCGACACGAACACCGGACAGGTGGTCGAGGACATGCTGTTCGGGCTGCAGCGCGAGCGGGGGATCACGCTCGTCGTGGTCACGCACGACGAAGAGCTCGCCGCACGCTGCGACCGCAGTGTCAACGTCCGCGACGGCCTGATCGTCGGCGGATCCGACGACGCGGTCGACGCGTCCGGCACGCACGGAAGGCACGCCGCATGAACTTCCTCGACCTCCTGCGCACCGCGGTCTCGAACACCTTCCGCTCGAAGCTGCGCACGACCCTGACCGTCATCGCGATCTTCATCGGCGCCTTCACGATCACCCTCACCTCGGCCATCGGCACGGGCGTCAGCAACTACATCGACAGCCAGGTCTCCTCGATCGGAGACGACGGCACCCTGGTCGTCACGAAGGCCGTGGACTCCACCTCGACCGACAGTGGCCCGGCGAAGTACGACCCCGAGGCGTCCGGCCAGAGCGTCGACCGCGGCCCGGCGTCGTTCTCGTACCTGTCACAGTCCGACGTCGACGACATCGAGAAGACCGACGGCATCGAGAGCCTCCGCCCCGCGGTCGCCCTCGCGCCGAAGTACGCCGAGTACGGCGACCAGGGCAAGTACGTCGTCTCGCTCACGGCCAACGCCGGCGAGCTCGACGCCGACCTGGCGAGCGGCGAGCAGCTCGACGACGAGACCGACGCCGACCAGGTGATGCTGCCGACCGACTACCTGAAGAACATGGGTCTCGGCAGCGCCTCGGCCGCCGTCGGCAAGGAGCTCACGTTCGCCGTCGACGACTACCAGGGCAAGCCGCACACGCTCACCGCCACCGTCGTCGGGGTGCAGAACGAGTCGCTGTTCGGCAGCGGTGCCGGGGCGAACGCCGCACTGACCGACGCCATGCAGGCCGCGCAGGAGATCGGCAAGCCCGACTCGATCGCGACGTCCTACGCCAGCGCCACCGCGACGCTCGACGCCGACGCCTCCGTCACGACGGTCAAGAAGTCCCTGGCTGACGACGGGTTCCTCGGCCAGACGATCCAGGACCAGCTCGGCCAGTTCCAGACCGTGATCAGCGGCATCGTCGGGGTCCTGAACGCCTTCGCCGTGATCGCGCTCGTCGCCGCCGGCTTCGGCATCATCAACACCCTGCTCATGAGCGTGCAGGAGCGCACCCGCGAGATCGGCCTGATGAAGGCGATGGGCATGGGCGGCGGCAGGGTCTACACGCTGTTCTCGCTCGAGGCGGTGTTCATCGGGTTCCTCGGCAGCGCCATCGGCGCCGGGGTCGCGATCCTGCTCGGCACCGGGATCTCGAACGTCCTGGCCGGCACGCTCCTCAAGGACCTGCCGGGGCTGCAGATCATGCAGTTCGCGCCGGGGTCCGTCGCCACGATCATCCTCGTCGTGATGTTCATCGCGTTCCTGGCGGGCACCCTGCCGGCACGACGAGCGGCACGGCAGAACCCGATCGAGGCGCTCCGGTACGAGTGACAGGCAGGGCTGCCTAGTGTCGGAGCGGTGACGACGTTCGGACGCGACCTCGGTGACGGCTACACGCTGACGCTGCGCGACCTGACGACGATCGACCCGGTGCTCGCACTCGTGCACGCCAACACCGATCGTCTCCGGGCCGCCGAGCCCTGGGCCTGGGACCCCCAGACCCGCGAGGCCATCGCCCTGCACACCGAGCGGCTGCTCGGGCAGTTCGCGATGGACCGCGCGCTGCCCTGCGTCATCCGCGCGGACGACCGCATCGTCGGGGTGGCCTCGCTGACGTTCGACCCGTACCTGGGCCAGGCATCGCTCGGCTACTGGGTGGACGCCGGACAGGAGGGCCGTGGTGTCGTCCGGCGGGCCGCCACCGTGCTGATCGGGGTCGCCCGGGCGCGCGGGTCCGCGCGGATGGAGATCCGGACGGCGGTCGACAACGCGCGGAGCCGGGGGCTCGCCGAGCGGCTCGGCTTCGCGCACGAGGGCACCCTGCGCGGCGCGCTGCCCCTCGGCCCCGAGCGTGTCGACGTCGCGGTGTACGGCCTGCTGCTCTGACGCCCGCCGCCCTCGTGCAGGCCGACCGACACCGGTCGCCGGTATCGTCGGAGCATGGCCTTGTTCGGACGACGCAACCCCGACGTGCGCGATCGACCCATCAGCCAGGTCGAACTGAAGCGGGCGGTCGACGAGGGCTTCCTCATCGCGAAGGCCGCCGTCACCATCGCGGTGGCCAACCGCATCATCACGAACGCCCTGCGTGACCAGGGGTACTTCGACCACGCGCTCATCGCCGAGGCCACGCGCGAGGAACTCCACCGCATGGCCGAGGAACAGCGGGGCGACGCCGCACGCATGCGGGAGATCCGCTCCACCTCGAGCAAGCAGAAGGGCCGCTCCCGCCACCAGCACGACTACCGGCGGGGCGACGACCTGAAGCTCCGGATGCGCGAGGCCACGTACGAGCAGCTCGCCACCATGCTCGACAAGCGGCGCGACGACCAGCACTTCGTCGACGGCATCGTGCTGACCGCCCGGGCGCGCGCCTGGGACGACATCGGCACCACCGTCGTCGGTCGGCTGGGCTGGGCGCAGCGCCCGGCGGACGACTACGAGATCGGCCGCGACGACCGGTTGCAGCAGATGCTCGACGAGGACTTCGCCGAGCTGCTCGCCGAGCACCCCGTCGGATCGACCCCGGTCGACGCCGACGAACCGGACGACGCCGACGGCGACCAGGACGAGTCCGACCCGGCTGATCCCGACACCTCGCGCACCTGACCGACACCACACGCAGTCACGAGTCCCTAGGCTCGGTGCATGGTTGATGCGGTGGTCGTCGGAGCGGGACCGAACGGGCTCGCGGCAGCGGTGACGCTCGCCCGCGCCGGCCTGTCGGTCGAGGTCGTCGAACGGAACGACACGATCGGCGGCGGCGCCCGCACGGCCGAGCTCACCCTGCCCGGCTTCCTGCACGACGTCTGCTCCGCCGTGCACCCGATGGCCCTGCAGTCGGAGTTCTTCCGGCTGTTCCGCATGGAGGAGCGCATCGAACTCCGCCTGCCCGAGGTGCAGTACGGCCACCCGCTCGACGGCGGCCGTGCCGGCATCGCCTACCGGGACCTCGACCGCACCGCCGCCGAGCTGGGGGTGGACGGGCCGGCCTTCAAGCAGCTGATGGCGCCGCTGTCGAACAACGCCGACCAGGTCGCCGACTTCGCCACCGACGCGCTGCTGCACGTGCCGCGGCACCCACTGACGGTCCTGCGCTTCGGCCTGCGGGCGCTCGAGCAGGGCACCGCCGCGTGGAACCTGCGTTTCCGCGGCGAGGCCGCCCCGGCGATGGTGTCCGGCGTCGCCGCGCACTCGATCCAGCACCTGCCCTCCCTCTCCACCGCGGCGGCGGCACTGTCACTCGGCTCGTACGCGCACGCCCGCGGCTGGCCGGTGCCGATCGGCGGCAGCCAGGCGATCGTCGACGCGCTCGCCGCCGACCTCGTCGCGCACGGCGGCCGCATCGTCACCGGGCAGGAGGTCCGGTCGCTGGGTGACCTCGCCCCGGCGAAGGCGGTGCTGTTCGACACGAGCGTGCCGGGCATGCTCCGGATCGCGGGCAAGCAGATCCCGACCCCGAAGCGTGGGGCACTGCGTCGCTTCCGGTTCGGCAACGCGGCGGCGAAGGTCGACTTCGCGCTGTCCGACCCGGTGCCGTGGACCAACGAGTCGCTGCGGAAGGCCGGGACCGTGCACATCGGCGGTACCCGCCAGGAGATCGCGGCGGCCGAACGGGCGGTGGCGCACGGGCAGCACGCCGAACGCCCGTACGTGCTCGGGGCGGAGCCGACCGTGGTGGACCCGACCCGGGCCCCGGCCGGCAAGCACGTCTTCTGGGCCTACGCGCACGTCCCCGCGGGGTCGGACGTCGACCCGACCGAGGCCGTCACCCGCCAGATCGAGCGGTTCGCGCCGGGGTTCCGCGACACGATCCTGTCGTCGAGTTCCCGCACCGCCGTGCAGATGGGCGAGTACAACCCGAACTACGTCGGTGGCGACATCGCCGCCGGTGCCGCGAGCTTCTGGCAGCTCGTCAAGCGCCCCGTCCTGTCCAGCGACCCGTGGCGGATGGGCGGTGGCATGTACCTGTGCTCCGAGTCCTCCGCCCCGGGCCCCGGCGTGCACGGCATGGCCGGGTGGCACGCGGCGAAGAGCGCACTCCGGCACACCTTCGGCTTGCCGGAGGACGTCGACCTCACCCCGGAAGGCTGATCACCATGGCGAAGAACGTCCGCATCCTGCACTGCCGTCCCGAAGCCGTCTTCGACGTGCTCGGCGACGGTTGGCTCTACACGACCTGGGTGGTCGGGGCCTCGCGCATGCGCAAGGAGGAGTCCGGCTGGCCGCAGGTCGGTACCCACCTGCACCACTCGTTCGGCGCGTGGCCGATCGTCATCAACGACGTCACGACGTCGCTGGTGTGGGAGCCGCCGCACCGCATGGTCATCCAGCCGAAGGGCTGGCCCATCGGCGAGGCCCGCGTCGAGCTGACGGTCGAACCGCACCGGCACGGCTGCAAGGTCACGATCACCGAGAACGCGGTGGCCGGGCCGGGGTCGTACGTGCCCGACTTCCTCATGCAGCCGCTCATCTGGATCCGCAACCGCGAGACGCTCCGCCGGCTCGAGTGGGTGGCCGTCGGGCGCGCGGCGAACGCCTGAGACGCCCCACGAGACGGACGGGAGGCCCGTGGCGGCGTCGCCACGGGCCTCCCGTCCGCCCTGTGGGTGCGTCGACTACTCGGCGCGCGAGAACTCGCTGGCCCGCGCCACCTGGTCGTCGGTCAGGACGACGCCCGTGTACCGCTCGAACTGGCGCGCCGCCTGCAGGGCGATGACCTCGGCGCCGGTGACGACGTGCTTGCCGGCGTCTCGCCCAGCACGGACGAGCGGGGTCTCCGACGGGAACGCGACCACGTCGAAGACGGTGTGGGCAGCTTTGATCCGTTCCGGTGCGAAGGCGAGTGCGTCCTGCTGGTCGCCGCGCATGCCGAGCGGGGTGACGTTGACGACCAGGTCGGTCTCTCCCGCCTCACGCTCGTCGGCCACCCACTCGTACCCGTACTGCGATGCGAGGGCCGGGCCGGTCTGTTCGTTGCGGGCGACGACCGTCAACCGGTCGAAGCCGGCGCCGCGGAACGCCGCCGTGACGGCCTTGGCCATGCCGCCCGAGCCGCGGAGCAGCACACGCGAAGCCGGGTCGACCTCGTGGGACCCGAGCAGAGCGGCGATCGCCTCGTAGTCCGTGTTCGACGCGGTGAGCACGCCGTCGTCGTTCACGACCGTGTTGACCGACTGGATCGCGGCGGCGGAGTCCTCGATGTGGTCGACCAGCGGGATGATCGCCTCCTTGAAGGGCATCGACACCGAGCAACCGCGGATGCCGAGCGCACGGATGCCGGCGACGGCACCGGGCAGGTCGGTCGTGGTGAACGCCTTGTACAGGAAGTTGAGGCCGAGCTCGTCGTACAGGAAGTTGTGGAACCGGGTGCCGATGTTGCTCGGTCGCGCGGCCAGCGACATGCAGACCTGCATGTCCTTGTTCAGGATGGGCATGCCCTCAGTCTCGCACCCTCTCCCTTTCGCGTCCTCGCAGGGATGGAGCGGTCCATCCAGACCGGGTGCCCTGCTCCGGGGTAGCGTCGGTGCCGATGACTGAGATCCCGGAGACCATGCGCGCTGTCCGCTTCGACGAGTGGGGTGACCGGTCGGTCCTGCACGTGGCCGAGGTGCCCGTTCCCGAGGTGACCCCCGGGCGGGTGCTCGTCCGCGTCCGCGCCGCGGGCATCAACCCCGGTGAGTCGGCCATCCGCCAGGGTGCGTTCGGCGGCGACCTGCCGTCCGGACAGGGCACCGACTTCGCCGGCATCGTGGTGGCCGTCGGAGCCGAGGTCGATGGCGTCGACGAGGGCGAAGAGGTCATCGGCTGGTCGTGGGACCGCGCGAGCCAGGCCGAGTACGTGTCCGTGCCGGCCGTCCAGGTCGTCCAGAAGCCACGCCTGCTCGACTGGACCGTGGCGGGTGGCCTCGACGTCATCGCGACGACCGCGGCCGCAGCCGTGCGTGCGGTCGACCCGCGTCCGGGCGAGACCGTCGTGGTGTCCGGTGCCGCCGGCGGGGTCGGCGGCTTCGTCACCCAGCTGCTCGCGAACGAGGGCATCGACGTCATCGCCGTCGCGTCCGAGGCGAACCACGAGTGGCTCCGTTCCAAGCGCGCACGGCCGGTCGCGTACGGCGACGGGCTGCAGGAGCGCATCACCGAACTCGCGACGAACGGCATCGACGCCGTGATCGACACCCACGGTGCCGAGTACGTCCGGCTCGGCATCGCCCTCGGGGTGCCGGTCGACCGCATCGAGACGATCATCGCGTTCGACGAGGCCGCCGAGGTCGGGGCGAAGGCCTCGGGCAGCGCGGACACCGCCGACCCGGAGATCCTCGGGGCGCTCGCACTCGAGGTCGCGAACGGCGCGATCGAGGTACCCGTCGCCGCGACCTACCCGCTCGACCGCGTGCAGGACGCCTTCGAGGAGCTCGAGCAGGGCCACACCCGCGGCAAGATCGTCCTGATCCCCTGATCCCAGCGTCGCTCAGGGCTGGTCAGGGGGTTTCCCCCACCACGGTCGGGGTGCGTCCCGGATGCGCTGGACCGACGGCGTTGCGTAGCGTCGTCGGTATGAGCACACTCTCCCGTCCCCGCAACGGTCGTCTGCTGGCCGGCGTCTGCGCCGGTCTCGCCGATCGCTTCAACCTGTCCCGCACCCTGGTCCGGGTGGTCTGGGTCATCCTGAGCTTCTTCCCCGGGCCGCTGTGGATCGCGTACGTCGTGCTGTGGTTCGTGATGCCGCCCGAGGGTGGTCGGCGGCGCTGAGCGGTCCGAGCCTCGGCGCTGAGCACCGGTCCGTCCGGACGGGTTAGTGTGGCGGCGTGCCGGTCTCCGTCTTCGATCTGTTCAGCGTCGGTGTCGGCCCCTCGAGCTCGCACACCGTCGGCCCGATGCGGGCCGGTGCCGAGTTCGCCACGCTCGTCCGTGGCCTGCCCGTCACGTCCGTGGTGGTCGACCTGTACGGGTCCCTCGCGTCGACCGGGCAGGGTCACGGTACCCTCGGTGCCGTCGTCGCCGGGCTCATGGGGTCGCACCCGGAGACCGTCGACCCCGATGCCATGGTCCTCGCGCTCGACGCGCTGGAGCGCGACGGTGTCCTGCGGCTCGACGGCGGTGCGAGCGTGCCGTTCCGCCTCGCCGACATCGTCCTGCACCCCCTGACGATGCTGCCCCGGCACCCGAACGCCATGCGGCTGCGCGCCCGTGACGCCGACGGGACCGATCTGGCCGACGAGACCTACTACTCGATCGGTGGCGGGTTCATTGCGCGGGACGAGGCGGCCGAGCCGGCGACGGACGCGTCGGCGGCCGTCGCCGGTGCCGCGATCCCGGTCGACGACGCCGTGCCCCACCCGTTCTCGAGCGGCGCCGAGCTGCTCGCCGCGTGTGCCGGTTCAGGCCTGCCGATCAGCGGCGTCGCCCTGGCGAACGAGGCCGTCACTCGGACGGACGCCGAGATCCGGTCCGGACTGCTGGGCATCCACGGCGTGATGGAGTCGTGCGTCGACCGGTCCGTCCGCAGGGGCGGGTGCCTGCCCGGCGGGCTCGACGTCCGCCGTCGCGCCGCCACCTGGCACGAGCAGCTCACCCGCGAGGACCCCGACCACGACCCGCTGTTCGCGATGGAGTGGGTGAACCTCGTCGCCATGGCGGTCAACGAGGAGAACGCCACCGGAGGCCGCGTCGTCACCGCCCCGACGAACGGCGCAGCCGGCATCATCCCCGCGGTGCTGTACTACGCGCTCACGTACGTGCCCACGGTCGCCGACGCTCCCGCCGCCGAACGCGACGATGCCGTCGTGCGGTTCCTGCTCACCGCCGGGGCGATCGGGTCGATCTACAAGGAACGGGCGTCGATCTCCGGCGCCGAGGTCGGCTGCCAGGGCGAGGTCGGATCCGCGGCGTCGATGGCGGCTGCGGGGCTCGCCGAGGTCCTCGGGGGTACGCCGGAGCAGGTCGAGAACGCCGCCGAGATCGCGATGGAGCACAACCTCGGGCTGACCTGCGACCCGATCGGCGGCCTGGTGCAGATCCCGTGCATCGAGCGGAACGCGATCGCGGCGAACAAGGCGATCAACGCCGCCCGCATGGCCCTGCGCGGCGACGGGGTGCACCACGTGTCGCTCGACCAGGTCGTCGAGACGATGCGGCAGACCGGGGCGGACATGTCGTCGAAGTACAAGGAGACCGCGATGGGCGGGCTCGCGGTGAACGTCCCGCTCTGCTGAGCGTCGTGGTCGCGTGCGCGCGTGCTCGCGCGTGCTCGCGCGTCAGGCGTGCAGGAGCGTCAGCAGTCGCGCCGTCTCGGTGGCGATGGCGTCCCGGCCCGCCGACACGTACTTGCGCGGGTCGACGACCTCCGGTCGCTCGTCGAGCACGGTGCGGAGCGCACGGGTGAACAGGCCGTTCAGGTGCGTCGAGATGTTGATCTTCGTCATCCCCGCGTGCACGGCGCCGCGGAGTTCATCGTCGGACAGGCCCGAGGACCCGTGCAGCACGAGCGGCACCGGCACCGCGGCACGGAGGCGCTCGACCAGGTCGCGGTCCACCGAGGCCTCGCGGGTCTGCATCGCGTGCGAGGTCCCCACCGCGACCGCCAGGGCATCGACCCCGGTGTCGGCCACGAACGCGGCGGCGTCGGTCGGATCGGTGCGGACGCCGGGGGCGTGCACACCGTCTTTGCCGCCGACCTCGCCGAGCTCGGCCTCGATCCCGACACCCGCGGCGTGACACCGAGCGGCGAGCTCGCGGGTCGCTGCCACGTTGGCGGTGAAGTCCAGGTGTGAACCGTCGTACATGACCGAGTCCACGCCGAGTTCGACCCCGGCCGCGACCAGCTCGGGATCCTCGATGTGGTCGAGGTGCACGAGGACCTCGACGTCGGCGGCACGTGCGACCGCCTGGGTCGCGGTCGTGATCGGTGCGAGGCCGCCGTGGTACCGGACGCAGTTCTCGCTGATCTGCAGGATCACCGGCAGCCCGGCCAGCTCGGCGCCGGACACGATCGCCTCGGCGTGCTCGAGCAGCACCACGTTGAACGCACCGACCCCGCGGCGTGCCGTTCGGGCGGTGTCGAGCAGGCCGGTGAGGGCGAGGTCGGTGATCATGCGGGGGTCCTCGTTCGGTCGTGGGCGGGAGCGGGCTGGGTGGACAGGAAGCGGTGGACGTCTGCCGGGTCGACCGCGCCGGCCACCGGTTGGAGGACGGCGGCGGCCCCGTGTGCGGCGGCGGACCGCAGGGCTCGGAGCAGGGTGGCGTCGTCGGGGGCCGGGACGCTGCGAGCGCCGACGAGGACACGCACGAGCCCGGCGGTCGCTGCGTCACCCGCGCCGGTCGGGTTGCCCGAGACCCCGGGGACCGCCGGCACCTCGAGCACGTGCTCGGCGGTGTGGGCGGCGATGCCGTCGGATCCGCGAGACACCACGACGACCGTCGCGCCGAGTCCGAGGAGCCGGAGTGCCCCCGAGCGCTCGTCGTCGGTGCCCGTGGCCTCGAGCAGTTCCTCGCGGTTGGGCTTGCAGACCGTCGCCCCGGCCGAGGCGGCCGCCAGCAGCGCCGTGCCCGAGCAGTCGACCACCGAGAGCACACGGCGACGTCGAGCGGCGGTGACCCAGCGGGCGATGACCGTGGGATCGGTGTCGCGGGGCAGGGAGCCCGACACGACCAGGGCAGCTGCGGGCAGGGCATCGGCGGCACCGTCGGCACCGCCGGCACCGACACCACCGTCGAGGAGCGTCTCGACCGCGGCGGTGACCGTGTCCCACTCGGCTGGGCTGAGCACGGGGCCGGGCTCGCCGAACATCGTCGGGTGGGCGAGGTCGTCCACCACCGTCACGGTCGTGCGGGTCTCACCACGGACGGCGACGTCGGTGTGGACGAGCCCGAGGTCGTCGAGGGCGTGGGTGATCCAGTGCCCGCCGTCGCCGCCGAGGGGTAGCACGGCGTGGGTCGGCGTGCCGGTGGCGGCGAGGACCCGCCCGACGTTCAGGCCCTTGCCGCCGGGGCGCCGCTGGACCTCGAGCACGCGCTGGGTCTCGCCGATGCGCTGTTCGGCGACCCGGTAGGTCACGTCGACGGCCGGGTTCGGGGTGACGACGAGGATCATGCGACCACCGCCGTCGGCAGGGCTCGGACGCTGCCGCGCTCCGGGTCGAGCACGACCAGGTCGGCGGGGGCGCCCACGCTGAGTGGTGCCGGAGCCCCGAGCAGGTGTGCCGCACGCCCCGCGGACGCCGCGACGACCTCGGGTAGGTCGGTCCCCGCGTCGAGCAGGCGGCGGACGGCGTCGGCGACCGTGATCGTGCTGCCCGCCAGCGACGAACCATCGGCGAGCACGGCGAGCCCGTCGCGGACGGTCACCGCCGAGCCGGCGACCGTGTACGCGCCGTCGGGGCAGCCGGTCGCGGCCATGGCGTCGGAGACCAGGACCATCCGGCCCGGAGCACTGCGCTGCACGAGGGTGACCGCCACGGGGTCGAGGTGGTGGCCGTCGACGATGCACTCGAGCAGCACACGGTCGTCGGAGAGCGCGACCCCGACCGGCCCGGGCGCACGGTGGTGCAGCGGGGGCATCCCGTTGAACAGGTGGGTGACGAGCGAGGCTCCGGCGTCGATCGCACGGCGGGTCTGCTCGGCGGTGGCGTCGGTGTGGCCGATGGCGACGACGACCCCGGCTTCGACGAAACGGGCGACGACGTCGAGTGCACCCGGCAACTCCGGCGCGAGCGTGACGATCCGCAGGGCGCCACCCGCGGCGTCGCAGTAGGCGTCGACCTCGGCGGGGTCCGGGGCGTGCAGCAGGTCCACGCGGTGCGCCCCGCGACGGGCGGGCGCGAGCCACGGCCCCTCCAGGTGCAGGCCGGCGAGCGTGCCGTCCGCGACGAGCGGCCGGAGCCGGGCGAGAGCCGCCACGGTGTCCGCGCGCTGGCCCGTGGCGATGGATCCGACCAGGGCGGTCGTGCCCCGTGACCGGTGGTGTGCAGCGGCGGCACGGGCGTCCTCGGCGGAGCACACGGAGAAGTCGTGTCCGAGCGCCCCGTGGGCGTGCAGGTCGACGAACCCGGGCACGATCGCGCCGTCGACGGTGACGGCGGTGTCCGTGCGCATCGGGGACCCGGTGCCGGTCGCCAGCACGGTGTCGTCGTCACCGATGACGAGCCAGCCGTCGTGCAGGTCTGCCTGGGCCGTGACGATGCGATGGGCCCGGACGAGGGTGGTCACAGCAGGACCCCGGTCTCGGTCTCGAGCAGCGCGCGTGCGAGGATCCCTGCTCCGATGGCGCCGGCTGCGTCGCCGTGCCGGGCGGGAACGATGACGGGGGCACGGACGCCCTGCAGACGCTCCGTGACGGCGTCGCGCAGCGGGTCGAGCAGCAGCGCGCCCGACTCGGCGAGTCCCCCGCCGACGATGATCGTGTGGACCCCGGCGACCGCGGTGGTCCAGGCGAGTGCATCGGCCAGGACCGCGACGCAGTCGTCCCAGACCGCACGGGCTGCGGGGTCGCCCTGGCGGACCAGGAGCATGGCGGCGTGCGCGGACGGAGCGCCGGAACGACGTGCGACTCCCCCGGCGGACGCGATCTCCTCGACACGGTGGCCCGCGTGCGGACCGGTCTGGATCCGGACCTGCCCGATCTCCCCCGCCCAGCCACCGCCGGACACGACGACGCCGTCGACCACCAGGGCGCTCGCGAGCCCGGTGCCGACCGGCACGAACGAGACCGACCCCTGCGAGAGCGCCGGGTCACCGGCCCGGACCTCGGCCAGGGCGCCGGCGCGGACGTCGTGGCCGAAGGCGAGCGGCACGTCGATCCCCTGCCGCAGGAGCTCGGCGCGGACGAGATCACGTACCGGGACGTCGCGCCATCCGAGGTTGACGGACAGGTCCACGGTGCCGCGGGTCTCGTCGACGACGCCGGGGGTCACCACCCCGATGGCTCCGAGCGGCGCGCGTCGCGTGGCCTGTGCGGCCAGTTCGGCGACGACGGCGGCGAGGCGCCCCGCGTCCGGGTCGTCGCGCGGCGTCGGTACCCGGGTCTCGTCGAGGACGAGTCCGTCGGCCGTCGTCAGCCGGGTCTTGATGCCCGTGCCGCCGACGTCGACCCCGAGCACCGCGCCTGCGCCACCCATCAGGTGAGGATGACTGACCGGGTGAGCGACCGGGGGTTGTCCGGGTCGAGCCCGCGTCCCTCGGCCAGGGCGACGGCGAACCGGTGCACGACGACGAGTCCGGCGATCGGGTCGAGGTCGTGCTGGACGAAGCGAGCACCGGTGGCGGCGACCTCGTCGGCCAGGCCCTCGGGCGCAGTGCCGAGCGACCAGACGAGCCGGCCGGGCTGGGCGATCGCGATGGGACCGTGCCGGTAGTCCATCGCCGGGTAGGACTCGGCCCAGAACTGCGCCGCCTCACGCGTCTTCAGCGCGGCTTCGAACGTCAGGCCGACGGCGGCCCCACGACCGACGAACGAGACCTGCTCGGCGTCGAGCAGGTCGTCGATGGGCACCGTCAGCGCGGTCTCCGCCTGGGCTGCGAGGGCGTCGACGTCGTCACCGATGGACGCCCGCAGCAGCGCGAGCGTCGTGGTCGCGAAGCGGGTCTGGACGACCGAGCGCTCGTCGGCGAAGGGCAGGGCGACCACCTGGTCGGCGACGGCCGCGGCGGGGCTGTCGGCGACCGCCGTGATCAGGACGGTCCGCTGGGACGGCAGGGCCTGCAGTAGGTCGACGATCTCGGTCGTCGTGCCCGAGCGGCTGATCATGAGCACGCGGTCGTACTCGCGGGACGCCGGGTACTCGGACCCGGCGAAGGCATCGGTCACGCCGAGGCCCGCCTGCTCACGCGCGACGGCGTAGCTCATGGCGATGAACCAGCTCGTGCCGCAGCCGATCACGGCCACGCGCTCGCCCGGCTGGGGGAGCGCATCGGCGAAGGTCGGCAGGAGCGCGGCGGCTGCACGCCAGGTCTCCGGCTGCGAGGCCAGTTCAGCGCTCACGAAGGTGTCGGTCATGGGAGCCTTCCGGGTCCGGATCGATCCGGGTGATCGATGATCAGGAAGCGTAGCGAGCGATCGTGCGCAAGGGAAGGGGAAAACGTCATTTCCGATCACCGTGCGACGGTGGTGACGCCGTAGGATGACCGTCATGACCCCCCAACAGCGGCTGAACGCCCTGCTCGAACTGGTGAGCGAACGCGGCAACGTGTCGATCGCCGAGATCGGGGAGCTGCTCGGGATCTCCGCCGCCACGGCCCGCCGTGACCTCGCGACCCTCGCTGACCAGCGGCTCGTCACGCGCACGCACGGGGGAGCGGCAGCACTCGGCGCCGGGTACGAGCTCCCGCTGCAGTACAAGATCGCCCGGCAGGCCGAGGCGAAGACGGCGATCGCCCGCGCGGCCGCCCGGTTGGTGCAGCCGGGGGAGACCGTCGGGCTCAACGGCGGGACGACCACGACCGAGGTCGCGCGTGAACTCGGCAAGAGCGAGCGGTTCATCCGCGCCGACGGCGAGTTCGGCATCACGATCGTGACGAACGCCCTGAACGTCGGGTACGAGCTGTCCGTCCGCGCCAACGTGAAGATCGTGGTCACCGGTGGTGTGGCGCGGCGGCAGTCCTACGAGCTCGTCGGGCCGCTCGTCCGGGACACCCTGGACGAGTTCGCCCTCGACCTCGTGGTGCTCGGCGTCGACGGGCTCACCGGCCAGTACGGTGCGACGACCATGCACGAGGGCGAGGCCGAGGTCAGCCGCCACTTCGCCTCCGTCGGGCGACGGGTCGTCGTGGTCGCCGACTCGACCAAGATCGAACGGTCGACCTTCGCCCGGATCTGCCCGCTCGACCGCATCGACGTCCTGGTCACCGACCGGCCGGTGCCGGCCTCGTTCGCCGCCGACCTGGCCAGCGCCGGCGTGGAGCTCGTCGTCGCCGACTGAGCGCCCCCTGCGGCCACCCCGGAACGGTCCGGACGTTTCGATCGTGTAAAACCCTCCCCGGCACGGATGCGTGAGCGATCTGTGAGCGCCTATTGTGCATTCATGATCGATTCGGCATCATGGGCGTCACATTCACGCAAGGGAGCGATGAGCATGGGCGCTGACAACGCAGGACTCCGCGTCGCGGTGATCGGGATGGGCCAGCGGTCCGCCATCGCGCGCCACGTGGCCGAGGCAACTGCCGACGACCCGTCGCTGCACGCCCGGGTGGTGGCCGTCGCGGACGTCACCGCGGCCGGCCGCGATCGTGGGCACGACGAGTACCCGGACGCCCTGGTGGTCGAACACCACCGTGACCTCACCGGCCACGTCGACGCGGCCATCGTCACCACGCCGGACTGGACCCACGCCGAGATCGCGATCGACCTGCTCCGCGCGGGCATCGCCGTCTACCTCGAGAAGCCGCTGGCCATCACGGTCGAGGACGCCGACGCCGTCCTGAACACCGCGGCGGAGACCGGCACGCCGCTGTACGTCGGGCACAACTTCCGGCACGCCGCCGTCGTCCGCCTGATGCGCGAAATCGTGGCCCGCGGCGAGATCGGCCAGGTCAAGGCCGTCTGGTGCCGGCACTTCGTCGGCAACGGCGGTGACTACTACTTCAAGGACTGGCACGCCGACCGCAGCAAGGTGAACTCCCTGCTGCTGCAGAAGGCGAGCCACGACCTCGACGTCATCCACGCGCTCGGCGGGGGTGACACCGCCCGGGTCGTCGGCATGGGGTCGCTGTCGGTCTACGGCGACGTCACCGACCGGCGCGACCGCAGCGGCGAGCTCATGGGGGACTGGTTCTCCCACGACAACTGGCCGCCGCTCGCCCAGACCGGGCTGAACCCCGTCGTCGACGTCGAGGACGTCTCGATGGTGATGATGACGCTCGACAACGGGGTGCAGGCCAGCTACGAGCAGTGCCACTTCACCCCGGACTACTGGCGGAACTACACCGTCATCGGCACCGAGGGACGCCTCGAGAACATCGGCGACACCGGTGGTGGCGTCGTGAAGGTCTGGACGCACCGCCGGGGATGGGACACGGCGGGGGACCGCGAGTACCCGATCGACGGCGTCGAGGACGGTCACGCCGACGCCGACCTGCTCACCATGACCGAGTTCCTGCGGTCCGTCGCGTTCGGCGAACCGTCGGAGCTCTCCCCGATCGCGGCCCGTGCCGCGGTCGCCGCCGGCGCGCTGGCCACGCGCTCGCTCCGCAACGGGTCCGTCCCCATCGACGTCCCCCCACTGCCGGCCGACACCATCGCGCACTTCACCCGTTCCACCCCCTCCACCCCGCATCCCGCCCAGACCGTCGGCTCCTGACGGCCGTGCGAAAGGACACCCCGATGACCGCACACATCCCCACCCGAGGAACCGGCGTGCGCCGCGTCCTCCTCGGCGCCGTCGCCGCCCTCGGCGCGGCCGCACTCCTGGCCGGCTGCTCCTCGTCGTCCGGGGCGTCCGACTCCGGTGGCGACTACGAAGCGGCGCCGAAGGACACCAAGGCGTCCCTGACCTACGCCGTCTGGGACGAGAACCAGGTCAAGGCGATCAAGGCCAACCTGAAGGGCTTCAACGAGGAGTACCCGGACATCAAGGTCAGCGTCGACGTCACGCCGTACGCCAACTACTGGACGAAGCTGCAGACCCAGGGCTCGAGCGACACCCTGCCCGACCTGTTCTGGATGAACGGCCCGAACTTCCAGCTGTACGCGGCCAACGGCAAGCTCGCGCCGATCACCGGCGAGGTCGAGTCGGGTGACATCGACGCGTCGAAGTACTCGAGCGCGCTCAACGACCTGTACACGTACGACGACACCCAGTACGGCGTGCCGAAGGACTTCGACACCATCGGTGTCTGGGTCAACAGGTCACTGTTCGAGCAGGCAGGCATGGACCTGCCGTCCAAGGACTGGACCTGGGACGACTTCCAGCAGACCGGCGCCGAGCTGTCCGAGAAGCTGAAGGCGAAGGGTGCCTACGGGGCAGCCGGCGGCATGGACGGCCAGACGACCTACTACAACACGATCCTGCAGGCCGGGGGATCCGTCGTGAACGCGGACGGCACCGAGTCCGAGTACGCCACGAAGGCCTCCGAGGACGGCCTGCAGTTCTGGACCGACCTGATCGACTCGGGGGCATCGCCCTCGATCAAGCAGCTCACCGACACGACGGCCGACCAGTGGTTCACCTCGGGCAAGCTCGCGATGTACCAGGGCGGCAGCTGGTTCCGCTCCGCGCTGACCGGCACCGAGCTCGAGAAGGACGTCGTCGCCTACCCGCTGCCGAAGGGCAAGGAGCAGGCGACCGTCATCCACGGTGTCTCGAACGTCGTGTCCGAGGCGAGCAAGGACAAGGCCGCCGCCCAGGCGCTGCAGGTCTACCTCGCGGGCAAGACGGCGCAGCAGCAGCAGGGCGACATGGGCGCGGTCATCCCGGCGTACGAGGGCACGCAGAGTGCCTTCACGAAGACGATGCCCGACGCCGACCTGCAGGTGTTCCTCGACGCGGTGGACTACGCGAAGCCGCTGCCGGTGTCGAAGAACACCGCCGCCTGGAACACCCTCGAGACCACCCTGCTGCCGAGTGCCTTCGACGGGTCGAAGCCCGTCGACCAGGTGGCAGAGGACCTCGCACAGAAGATGGACGCCGCCCTCGCCAAGGAAAAGTAGGACCCGCGCGTGACGATCAACACCGAGCGGCCCCCGGCCGCAGTCACCCCCGCCCGGACGACACGTTCGTCCGGGCGGGGCGGCCCCGCGCCGCGACCCGGCGGCGGTCGAGCACCACGACGGACCGACGGCTGGTGGCCGTGGCTCTTCGTGCTCCCCTTGCTCGTCGGCGTCGGCACGTTCTACATCTGGCCGATCATCCAGACGTTCTGGTACTCGTTCACCAGCTGGGGTGTCTTCGGGGGCGCCACGTTCACCGGCGTCGCCAACTACGTCCGGCTCGTCGGTGACCCGCAGCTCTACCAGTCGCTGCTCAACACGGTGATCTACACCGTGATCGTCCTCGCCGGGATCCCGATCGCGGTGTGGCTCGCCAGTCTGCTGAACACCCCGGGGCTGCGGTTCGCCCAGTTCTACCGGGTGCTCTTCTTCCTGCCGTACGTCGCCATGCCCGCGGCGATCGCCCTGGTCTGGCGCATCATGTACAACGGCGACTACGGCATCGTGAACTGGTTCCTCGGGAACTTCGGCATCGACGGCCCGTACTGGATCTCGACCCCGGGCTTCGCCCTGATCGCGGTGAGCCTGGTCGGCCTCTGGTCGTCCCTCGGGTTCTCGATGATCATCCTCGGCGCCGGGCTCAAGGACATCCCGCCGGAGCTCTACGAGGCAGCGGAGCTCGACGGCGCGAGCCGGTGGCGGCAGTTCCGCTCGGTGACCGTGCCGTTGCTCAGCCCGAGCATCTTCTTCGTGGTGATCGTCACGACGATCTCGAGCTTCCAGCTCTTCGACCTGCTGTACGCGATCCTCGGCAGCACCAACCCGGTGATCCCGAAGACGATGTCGCTCGTCTTCTACTTCTACAGCGCCGGGTTCATCGACAACGACAAGGGCTTCGCGGCCGCGATCGCCATGGTGATCTTCCTGCTCATCGGCATCGTCACGCTCGTGCAGTTCCGTGTCCAACGGAAGTGGGTGCAGGGATGACCGCCACCGTCACACCTCCTCGGGCCGCACGCCGGCCCGGCCGTCGCGGCGGCAGCCACTGGTGGATCCACGTCGTGCTCGGCGTCGGCGGGTTCGCGATGGCGTTCCCGTTCCTGTGGCAGATCATCATGTCGCTGTCCACGAACGCGCAGGTGCAGTCCGTCACGCCGGTCTTCTGGCCGGGGGAGCTGCAGTGGCAGAACTACGCGCAGGTCTTCGAACGACTCCCGTTCCTCAGCCAGCTCGGCACCTCGGTGTACGTCACGATCATCCGCACGCTCGCGCAGATCGTCCTGTGCACGCTCGCCGGGTACGCCTTCGCCCGGATGCGGTTCCGCGGACGGGCGGCTCTGCTCGCGATCGTGCTGTCGATCCTGCTCGTGCCCTCGCAGGTCTACCTGATCTCGCAGTACCAGATCGTGCAGGGGCTCGGCTGGCTCGACACCCTGATGGGGATCGTCGCGCCCGGGCTGTTCAGTGCCTTCGGCACGTTCCTGATGCGGACCGCGTTCCTGAACATGCCGCCCGAGCTCGAAGAAGCAGCGCGGATGGACGGCGCGAACCCGTTCCAGACGTTCTGGCGGATCATGCTGCCCCTGGCCCGTCCCTCGATCAGTGTGCTCGCGATCACGACCGTGCTGTGGTCGTGGAACGAGCTGCTCTGGCCGCTCGTGGTCTCCACCCGCGCCGAGGACATGCCGCTCGCCGCCGGCCTCGCGACGCTGTCGAGTGACCGCACGATCGACTACCCGGTGCTGATGGCCGCCAGCCTGATGGCGATGGCGCCGGTCCTCATCATGTTCGTCGTGCTGCAGCGTCGGGTGATGGACGGGCTCGCGTCGTCCGGTCTGAAGTGACCACCGCGACCCCCGGCCTGGAGGCCCGTCCCGCGTCCGTCGCGGTCCTCGCCGCCGCCGTGGGGTCACCGGACGACTCCGCGACGGTGGCGGCCGAACTGGCCGCCACCGTCGCCGACGCCGGGTCCGCGGAGCGGGACGCGCTGCTGGTGGCGGCGCTCCGCGCCGCGGTGCCGGAGAGCGCCGACGCCCTCGCGGAGCGGGGCCTCCCGCGCGCGCTCGCCGAGGCCTCCGTCGCCGACGTCGACCGCAAGCTCGGGCGCTACGGGCTGCACGGCACCGGGGTGGAGTGGCTCGTCGCCGTGGTGACCGGGCGTGTGGTGGCCGTGGGGCGCCTCCAGTTCGAACTCGGCGACCACCTGGCGAACGGGACACCGGCCTGGGGTGTGCACGTGCCGGAGACCGGGCCGCTCGACCCGGTGGCCTGCGACCGCTCGTTCGCCCGCGCGCCCGAGGTCCTGCGCGGCCTCGCGCCGGAGCTCGCTGCCGACCGGTGGCAGTGCCGCTCCTGGATGCTCGATCCGGGGCTGCCGGCCGCGCTCGGTCCCGATGCCAACCTCGTGCGCTTCGCCCGGCGCTTCCGTCTCGTCCCGCCGGGGGAGCACGACGCGACCGAGGGGGACGCCAGCGTCGCGAAGTTCGTCTTCGGGGTGCCGCTGGCGACCGCTCGGTCCGCGGCGCCGTCCGGTAGGTTGCGCGCGGCCGTGCTCGACCGGTGGGCGAGCGGTGGGCACTGGACCGAGCGGACCGGCTCCGCACCGGTCGCGTGACCACCCGCAGCCCCGGCCGCGTACCGTGCACGGCATGACGAAGCCCGACCACGACCACCTCGACGACGGCGTCGACATGACGTTCGAGGAACGCCGACAGGACACGTTCCGCCGCATGTCCGGATCCGACGAGCACGACGCCGATCCCCGGGTCGAGGTCTCCCGTGCCGAGGACGGCGACGTCCGCATCGACGTCGCCGACACCGCGGCGGTCCGACCCGGCGAGTGACACCCGATCCGGCCCTGGTGCGTCGGGGTCGGTGGGGCACGGCATGATCGTGTCGTGCACCTCGTCCTCCGCCGCGTCGAAGGCGGCGTCCTCGCGACGCCCCTGACCGACGCGGGGACCGCCGGGGGTGAGCCGGTCCGCCTGGACGAACCGGGCCTCCCGGCCTTCGTCGCGGCCCACGACGCACCGGGCGTGCGCTGGGTGTGGGACGACACCGCGCGCTGGTACCCGGCCGTGCTCGCCGCTGGCGGGCGTGTCGGACGTTGCGTCGACCTGCGCCTCGGTCGTCGTGTCCTGCGGGCCGCGCTCGCTGCACGGGGATCCGCGCTCGCCGCTGCGCCGCCCGACGCCCTGGACGCCCCGGTCGCCGAACCCCGCGTGGTCCGACCGACGCAGGCCCAGCTCTTCGACGACGCCCTGTTCACCGCCGCTGCGCCCGACGACGAGGTCGATCCGGTGGCGGAGTTCCGCGCCCAACTCGCCGCACTGGCGGGGTCGAGCGCTCCGGGTGCGCTCCGCCTGCTGCTCACCGCGGAGTCGGCCGGGGCGCTCGTGGCGGCCGAGATGCTGCACGCCGGGCTGCCGTGGCGTGCCGACGTGCACGAGCGGCTGCTGGAGGACGCCCTCGGGCCGCGCGTGCCCTACGGGGTGCGGCCGCGACGCCTCGAGGAGATCGCCGCCGTCGTGCGCGAGCGCCTCGACGACCCCGGGCTCAACCCGGACTCACCTGCCGACGTCCTGAAGTCGCTGCGCCGGGCCGGGCTGATGGTCACGAGCACGCGGAAGTGGGAGCTGCAGGAGATCGAGCACCCCGTCATCGAGCCGCTGCTCGAGTACAAGCGCCTGGCGCGACTGCTCACCGCCAACGGCTGGACCTGGCTCGACGACTGGATCCGCGACGGACGGTTCCACCCGAAGTACGTCGTCGGCGGTGTCGTCACCGGGCGCTGGGGGGCCGACGGCGGGGGAGCGATGCAGCTGCCGAAGGGCATCCGCGGCGCGGTCATCGCCGACCCTGGGTGGAAGCTCGTCGTGGCGGACGCCGCGCAGCTGGAGCCCCGGGTGCTCGCCGCGATGTCCGGCGACCGGGCGATGGCCGCGGCCGGCGACGGACGCGACCTGTACGACGGCGTGGTGGCCTCGGGTGCGGTCGAGACCCGGCAGCAAGCCAAGGTGGCGATGCTCGGTGCGATGTACGGGGCGACCCAGGGCGAAGGCGGTCGGCTCGTGCCACGCCTGGTCCGGGCGTTCCCGCAGGCGCTCGACATGGTGGAACGGGCCGCGCGTGCGGGGGAGCGCGGCGAGCCGGTGACGACGCTGCTCGGGCGGACGTCACCGGTACCCGAGGACTCGTGGTTCGAGGCCCGGAACCAGGCGTACACGGTCGAGGGGACCCCGGCGATGCAGCGCGCGGTCGAGTCCCGTGCCCGGAGCTGGGGGCGGTTCACCCGGAACTTCGTGGTGCAGGGGACCGCGGCCGAGTGGGCACTCGCGTGGATGGGGTCCCTGCGCTCGCGGCTGCTCGCGCGGTTCCCCGGAGCCGTGACGGACGGGCCGCACCTGGTGTTCTTCGTACACGACGAGATCGTGGTGCACGCTCCGGAGGAGCACGCGGAGTGGGTGGCGCGGCAGATCGAGGAGGCCGCCGTCGACGCCGGACGGCTGTTGTTCCAGGACTTCCCGGTGACGTTCCCGCTGTCGGTCGGGGTGGTCGGGGCGTACTCGGAGGCGAAGGACTGAAGCAGCCGGGACGGCTCACGGCGGGGTCGGGCAGGGTGGACGGATGCACACCGAACGCGGGGACGCCGCCGACCGCACCGTCGGCGAAGTCGACCTGACCCGCTGGCGCTCCCGCGTCGGCCGCAGCGTCGCCGCTGCGTGGACTGCGCTCGGCAAGCGCTTCGGCGCCATGCCGGTGCTGCTGCTGACCCTCGCCATCGGTCTGGGCGTCGCCGTCCTCGCCACGTGGATCGCCTCCGAGGTCTACGACGCCGTCCGGGAAGCCGACGACGTCGCGGTGCTCGACCGACCGGTCCTCGACTGGGCCCTCACGCTCCGATCACCCACGGCCGACACCCTCGTCACGTGGTGGACGGACATCGCCGGCACGATCGGGATGCCGATCGTCGCGCTCGGGTTCCTGGTCGGCTTCACGATCCAGCGTCGTGCGTGGACGCCGCTGGTGCTCCTCGTGGCGGCGAGCGGTGGCTCGCTGCTCATGACGATCGCGGGCAAGGACCTCATCGGTCGCGCCCGTCCGCCGCTGTCCGACGCGGTGCCGCCCTACGAGACGTCGCCGTCGTTCCCGTCCGGTCACACGCTCAACTCCACGGTGATCGTGGGCACCATCGTGTACCTGCTGCTCCTGCGGCAGTCGCGCGTCGTCACCCGGGTGTGGACGATCGTCGTGGGCACCCTGTTCGTGCTGTCGGTCGGGGCGTCGCGGGTGTTCCTCGGGCACCACTGGCTGACGGACGTCCTGGCGGCGTGGGCGCTCGGACTCGCCTGGCTCGCCCTCGTGATCACGGCGCACCGGTTGTACCTGACGGCGCTCCACCACGGTGCCGAGCCCGCGCCGGACGTCGACCGCATCACTTCGTGAGCAGAAGGCGTCGGGTCGTTCGCCCGCACCCGACGTCTTCTGCTCACCGAGTCTCCGGGCGCCACCCCGCCCGCCCCGCCGCCGCCACCGTCCCGCGCCGCCGTGCGCCAACGGCAGAGCGCCGTCAGCCGCGACCGGTAGGTTGCCGGGCATGGAAGAACGGGTCTTCGGCGGCAGGTACCGCGTCACGGGCACGCTCGGACACGGTGGCATGGCGTCCGTGTACCGGGCGGTCGACGAGCAACTCGGCCGCGAGGTCGCGGTCAAGGTGTTCCGCATCGGCCCCGTCGACCGCGGTGAGCGCGCCCGCGCCGAGGCAGAGATCCAGACCCTCGCGACGCTGCGGGCCCCCGAGCTCGTCACGCTCTACGACGCCGCACTCGACGACATCGACGGCGACTCGTACCTCGTCATGGAACTCGTGCCGGGCAGTGACCTGGCGACCCGTCTGCGCGAGGGCCCGCTCGACCCCGCGACCGCCGCCCGCCTGGGTGCGCAGGTCGCCGACGGTCTGGCCGCCGTGCACGCGCAGGGCATCGTCCACCGTGACGTGAAGCCCGCGAACGTCCTGCTCGAGAGCGACGGTCGGCACGTCAAGCTCGCCGACTTCGGGATCGCCCTGCTCCGCGACGCCTCTCGGGTGACGGGGACGGGGACCGTGATGGGGACGGCCGCGTACCTGGCCCCGGAGCAGGTCCTGGCGAAGGAGATCACCGGCAAGGCCGACGTCTACTCGCTCGGCCTCGTGCTGCTCGAGTGCATGACCGGCCGTCAGCCGTTCCCGGGCAGTGCGGTCGAGTCGGCCACCGCCCGGCTGACCCGTTCGCCCGAGATCGACCGGCAGCTGCCCACGGCCTGGCGCACCCTGCTGCACGTGATGACGGCGCAGGACCCGGCGGAGCGACCGACGGCAGCCGAGGCGGCCGAGCGCCTGCGCGCGCTGGGCCGCGACGAGCCGACGAACGCCACGCAGCTCCTGCCCGGGATGCCCGGTGCGGTGACCGCTGCGGCTGCCGGCGCAGCGGGTGCCGCGGCTGGTGCCGCCGCTGCGGCGAACGCCGACGACCGGACACAGGCGATGCCGGCGAGCGAGCTGCCGAACGGCGGCGCGCGTCCGGGCGACGACGCCACCCGCGTCCTGGACACCCAGCGCCCGAACCCAGCCGACGACGTCTCGACGACCGTCCTCGGCGCCCAGGCGAACGACCGAGGCGCATCGGGCCCGAGCGGGCCGACCCCGCCGCCGGTCGCGCCCCGCCCGGTCCGGGGGGACCAGCCGGAGGACCAGCCGGAGAAGAAGAAGCGCGGACCGCTCATCGCCGCGGTCATCGTGATCGTCCTGGTGCTCATCGGCATCGGGGTCGCGGTGTTCGCCCTCAACGGCGACGACGACGGCACCCCGGCCCCGACGGACACCACGTCGACCGCCCCGACCGAGCAGCAGCCGTCCGAGGACCCGGGCGAGGAACAGCAGCCGAGCGAACCGGCCGAGCAGCAGCCCTCACAGGAGCAGCAGCCGTCGCAGCCCGCCGAGGAACCCAGCGAGCAGCCGAGCGAACCGACCCAGCCGGAGCAGCCCACGCAGGACCCGCCCGTCGGACCGGAGCCGAGCACCCCGGCCTCGAACCCGGTGCAGGAGCCGCAGGACGGCACGGGCGCGGTCGACACCACGTCGGACACCGCTCCCGGCAATTCCGGCAGCGCCCCGGGACACAACAAGGACTGACGACGCGCACTGACGACCGGCACTGACACGCCGGGGTTTTCGTCCAGTCCCTGGAGCAAATAGGCTCGCCCTGTGCGAGAACTGCAACGGAGCGGTGGTCCGACGACGGCCGTGGCCGCTCGGAACGGTGTCGGCTTCGGGTCTGCAGAGGGCTGGCTCGTCGAACGACCAGCGGGCGCGCCGGTGGCCGAGGCGATCGTCCCCGGCTTCACCGGACGCACCATCGCCACCGGCGACGAGCTCTCCTGGGTCTGGTTCCCCGAGCGGACCCTGCCCGACGGGGCGTCGGAACCGACGGAAGCAGACCTGCCGCACTTCTGGGACGCCACGGCCTTCGCCCTCGACGTCGTCTTCACCGACGGCTCGCGGCTGCGTGACCACGCCGCGGTCCGCGACCAGTACGGCGACGCGGTCACCCCGGACGTGCAGGACGCGGCCCGCAAGCAGTGGGTGGACCAGTGGAACCGGCGCGCGGTCGACCTCACGCCGTTCGCGGGGCTGGTCGTCGACCGCCTGGAGGCCCGGCTCGGCTCCGACGCGCCGGCCACGGCCACCGACGGCGAGCGTCCCGCACTGCGCGGCTGGCTCGACGCCGTCCGGATCGGTCCCGCGCGTCCGACCCCGACGACCCCGCTCGGCCACGTCCGGACGACCCGTGGCACCCAGGCATCCTCCCGGTTCTCCCGCGGCAACAACGCCCCGCTCGTCGGTGTCCCGCACGGCGGCGTGTTCGGGCTGCCGATGACGGACGCCTCGAGCAACCGCTGGCCGTACGCGTACCAGGAACACGACCGGATCGACGACCAGGGACGACTCCGCCCGGCGATCCAGGCCTTCGCCACGAGTCATATCCCGTCGCCGTGGATGGGCGACCGCGGGGTGTTCCAGGTGATGCCCTCGCCACTCGAGACGCCCGACGTGGACCGGGATGCCCGCGCGCTCGGGTTCGACCACGAGGACGAGCAGGACGGCCCGCACCGCTACCGGGTCGCCCTCGAGCACGCTGTGACGGCCGAGCTGACTGCGGGGGAGTTCGCCCTCGGGTTCCGGTTCACCGGCGCCCGCAGCGTCGTGCTCGACCACCACGGCCGGGTGTCCGACGTCTCCGTGACGGTCACGGACCGCACCGCCGTGGTCGAGGCCGTCCTCGACGACCGGCCAGGCACCCCGCCGCACCACGTGCACCTGCGGGTCGCGGGGGTCACCGCCGACCACACGACGATCGGCGAGCACGAGCTGCGCGGCTGGCTGTCCGTGGGTGAGGCCGGGGGCGCGGACGGCCCGGTCGACGTCCTGCTCGGCATCTCGACCGTCTCGATCGAGGACGCCCGTGCGAACCTCGACGACGCCGGCTCGTACGACGCCATGCGCTCCCGTGCCGAGGCGCTGTGGACCGAGAAGCTCGCGACGCTGTCCTTCGACGGCGCGACCCCCGACCAGCTGACGAGCCTGTACTCCGGCCTGTACCGGTTGTTCCTCTACCCGAACCGGGCCGGGGAGACCGCCCTGACCGGCACCCCGCGACACCGCTCACCCTACGGCGACGTCCTGGCGGAACCGATCCGCGACGAGCCCGGGCCGGAGATCGTCGAGGGCGCGTTCACCACCACGAACGGCTTCTGGGACACCTACCGCACGGCCTGGCCGCTCCTCGGACTCCTGACCCCCGAGACCGCGGGCGAGCTCGCGCAGGGCTTCGTCGAGCACCACCACGACGGCGGATGGACGCCCCGCTGGAGTGCCCCCGGCGCCGAGGACTGCATGACCGGCACCACGAGTGACACCGTGTTCGCCGACCTCGCCGTGAAGGGCGTGCGCGGCTTCGACCTGGGCGAGGCGTACCGGAGCGCGGTGCGGAACGCGACCGTCCCGCCCCGTGACGAGCGCGTCGGACGCAAGGGGAGCCTCCCGGGCGCCTTCCGTGGCCACGTCGACACGGCGACCCACGAGGGGATGTCCTGGACCCTGGACGCGGCCATCAACGACTGGGGTCTGGCCGTCATGGCGGGCCTGCTCGCGTCACGGGCGCGGACGCCGGCCCACCTGTCCCGGTACGAAGCCGAGGCCGAGTGGTTCGCCCGCCGGTCGCTGCAGTACCGGCACGTCTTCGACTCCGAGCGCGGGTTCTTCATCGGCCGCGACCCGGACGGCTCGTGGCGGGTCGGCACCGAGTTCGACCCGCGCGACTGGGGCGACGACTACACCGAGACGAATGCCTGGGGCACCGCGTTCACGGCTCCGCACGACGGAGCCGGCATCGTCGACCTGCACGGCGGCCCCGAGCGGTTCGACGCGGCCCTCGACGCGTTCTTCGCGACCCCCGAGACCGGCAGCCTGGCGCGGTCCGGCTCGTACGGGTTCCCGATCCACGAGATGACCGAGGCCCGCGACGTCCGGATGGGCATGCTCGGGCTGTCGAACCAGCCCGCGCACCACATCCCCTTCTTCCCGATGTTCACCGGGCGCCACGACGACGCGCACCACATCGTCCGCGAATCGCTCGAGCGCCTGTTCGTCGGGTCCGACCTCGGCCAGGGCTACCCCGGCGACGAGGACAACGGTGAGATGAGCGCCTGGTACGTCTTCGCGACCATCGGCCTGTACCCGCTGGCGCCGTCGACCGGCACCTACGTGCTCGTGCCGCCGTCGGTCCGCAGGACGGTGCTGCGGCAGCCTGGAGGCGCGGCCACGGTCATCGAGGTCGCGCCGGATTCCGCAGGCGCGTACGTCGCGTCGGTGACGGTCGACGGCTCGCCCTGGACCTCGGTCACCATCCCGCACAGCGTGGTCGTGGCCGCGTCACGGATCGAGTTCACGCTGTCCGACGAACCGCAGGGATGGGCGGCGGACACCCGGCCCGTCTCGGCCTCCGACGTGCACGGCTACCGGGACGCCCCGGTGGACGTCCTGCCCGTCGGGGTCTCGGCACTGACGGACGACACCGGCCGCTCCGTCACGGCGCTCGCGGCGGGGGAGTCCGTGTCCTTCGACGTGTCGTGCCCCGCCGCCTCGCTGTACACCGTGACGGTCGCGTCGCCGGGGTCCTACTCGTGGCAGGTCGCCCTGGACGACGACGTCACCGCGGTCGACGGCGCCGAGTTCACGTGGGCCGGCCAGACCCGCGTGTTCCGGATCCTCGGCGGGGGTTCGTCGTTCACGTTCACTGCCGGCACCGACCTGGCGCTGACGCAGCTCGAACTCATCGCGGCCGACGGACAGCGTTGACCCGGCGTTCACCGAGCGGGAGCATGCTCGCCCCATGTCGATGAGCGCACCGTTCGATCCCGAACAGCAGGGCCGGTCCATCCCCGTGGACGGCAGTGACGAGTCCGAGCTCGAGATGGAGGAGGACCGCGGCGCCGACGTCGGCGACGACTCCGCCGACCCGAGCGTCTCGCCCGTCAGCCACCACGACGAGGACGAGGCCGGCGGCGGCCCGGTGTTCCGGCGTCCGCACGCAGGCGAGCGGCTCCACCCGGACGACATCTGACCGTTCCGGGGTTCCTCCGGGGTTTCTTGGGCGATTGCCAAGCGGCTCGGGCATGCTCGTGCGCATGTCGATCGCGAACTCGTGGGACCCGTCTGGTGGCCGTGCAATCCCGGAGGACCAGGTCCGTCAGGACGGGCTCGAACTCGACGAGGACCCGGCGATGCTCGGGATCTCGTTCGACGTCGTGGGCGGTGCCTCCGCGGACCCCGCCGGGGTGTCCCCGGTCGACGTGAACGTGCCGACGCCGAGGTCTGCCGACTCCGCGTCCGACGACTAGCGCGCGCCTGGTCGAAGCGGCCGCGCGTCCCATTCAGCCGGTAGTATTCCGGAATGGTACCGACGGCCTACGTGGACGAATCCGAGCCCGGAGACGCACGTGACCCCGGCGCGTACATCCTCGGGGCGGTGACAGTTGCCGACAGCGACGCTGAGCGGTTCCGGGACTCGCTCCACGCCATCAAGCCACGATCGGCGCGGAAGCTGCACTGGTCCGAGAGCGACGCCCGGCACCGCACAGGGATCGTCGAGATGCTGTGTGACCATCCGTTCACAGCCGTCGGAGTCGTGAGCGTGACTGACCGATCCGTCCGGAGCGAGCGCCGTCGCCGTCTGGCTCTTGAGCACTTGATCATGGAACTCCGCGCGAGCGGTGTTGACCGTGTCGTCCTCGAATCTCGCGGACCCTCAGACCGGAACGATCGTGCGCACCTCGACGCCTTGCGATCACGCAAGCTGGTTCACGGATTGGTGTTCGAGCACCTACCGGGTGGCCGCGAGCCACTTCTCTGGGCGGCGGATGCGGTCTGCGGCGTGGTCGCGCTGGCTCGGCGAGGCGAGACGGCGTACCTCGAGCAGCTGGACCATGTGCTGAGCGTCCACGAACACCGCCGGTGAACGCGCGAATCCCCGGGCCCCGCTATACCGCAGGATCTCCCGGGGATCACTTCCGCACCCACCTCGATGGGGCGACTGGTCTCAGTGTGACATATCAGGCGGGATGGCGGAAGGGTCGAGGACCCGGTACTTGAACCCGATGTGCGAGCCGGTGAAGCCGAGGCGCTCGTAGAAGCGGTGCGCATCGGTCCGTGCAGCGTCCGACGTGAGTTGCACGAGCGGGGTCCCGAGGGCCGGCGCAGCGACGTCGGTCACCCAACGCGTCAGGGCACTCCCAACGCCGCCGGAGCGCCCTCCGGTGCGGCGACGTCACCGCGCGCGGCGCTGATCGGGTCGTCGGACAACAGGGTCATGAGTGCGTCGAGGTCCGCTTCCGTGGCGTCCGCAGCGTCAGTTCGCAGGAGCGTGGGGTCAGACGGACGGGCAAGGCGAGGTCGTGGAGCACGACCCCACCCTGCCCGACCCGACCGGGCCGTTCCTGCTCAGGGAACGGTGTGTCCGGCCGCGGTGAAGATCCGGTACCACTCCTCGCGCGACAGCTCGACGTCCGAGCCGGCGGCCGAGTCCCGCACGCGCTGCGGGTTCGTCGTGCCGAGGACGACCTGGAAGTGCGCGGGGTGGCGGGTGATCCACGCGACCGCGATGCCGGTCGGGGTGACCCCGTGTGCGGCGGCGACCTCCTCGAGCACGTCGTTCAGCTCGGCGTACTGCTCGCGGTCGCCCAGGAAGACGCCGTCGAAGAAGCCCTTCTGGAACGGCGACCAGGCCTGGAGCGTGATGTCGTTGATCCGCGAGTAGTTGAGGATGTCGTTGTCGCGGTCGACCGACTGGTCGAGGCCACCCATGTTCGCGGTGAGGCCCTGCGAGATGACGTTGGCGTGGGTGATGCTCAGCTGCACCTGGTTGAACGCGAGCGGCTGGCGGACGTGCTTCTTGAGCAGGTCGACCTGGCCGGGGGTGTGGTTGGAGACGCCGAAGTGGTGGACCTTGCCGGAGGCGTGCAGCTCGTCGAAGGCCTTCGCGACCTCTTCCGGCTCGACCAGGGCGTCGGGGCGGTGCAGCAGCAGGACGTCGACGTACTCGGTCTGCAGCGCCTCGAGCGACTCGTGCACGGACTCGAGGATGTGCTCGTAGGAGAAGTCGAAGTAGGCGCCCTTCGGCGTCGGTCGGATGCCGACCTTGGTCTGCAGCACGATCTCGGCACGTTCCGCGGGCGACAGCGTGACCGCCGCGCCGAACCGCTGCTCGCAGCCGTGCCATTCGCCGTACACCGCGGCGTGGTCGAACATGTTCACGCCCGCGTCGCGCGAGGCGCTGTAGAGCGAACGGATGTCCTCGTCGCTCATGTCGTTGATCCGCATCAGTCCGACGACGACGTCGGAGGCGGTGAGGTCTGTCTGTGGCAACTCCAGTGTCTTCACGCCCTCGATCCTGCCAGCCAGACCCCGGTGCAGGCAGGCCCTGCCAGTGCCACGTCGCTCAGTGGACGGAGAACCCGCCGTCGACCGCGATCGACTGCCCGGTGACGTAGGCCGACCCGGGTCCGGCGAGGAACACCGCCGCCGCGGCGAAGTCCGACGCGACCCCGTTCCGGCCGACCAGCGTCCGCGCGGCGAGGGCCGCCACCGTCGCCGGGTCGGACCCGAGTCGCTCGTTGAGCGGGGTGCGCACGAAACCGGGGACGAGGACGTTGGAGGTGACCCCCTGCGCGGACCAGGCCTCTGCCTGGGACCGGGCCAGTGCCTCCAGGCCGGCCTTGGAGACCCCGTACGCGCCGCTGGCGGCGAAGGGGCGGTGGGCCTGCTGCGAACTGATCGACACGATCCGCCCGTACCCACGGGCCGCCATGCCGGGTGCGAGCCGCTGCCCGAGCACGAACGGCGCGTCCAGGTTGACGGCCATCGTGGCGTCCCAGGTGGCCTCGTCGAGTTCCGGCATCGGCGGGCGCAGGTTGATCCCGGCGGAGTTCACCAGGACGTCGACGTCTCCGGCGGTGTCTGCGAGTGCGTGTGCTCCAGCGCGGGAGGACAGGTCCGCGACGATGCCGTCGGCCGAGCGGCCCGCCTGGCGGATGCCGGCGACGGTGGCGTCGATGGTCGCGGACGTCCGGGCGGCGACGAGGACGTGGGCACCCGCGTCGGCGAGTGCGGTGGCGATCGCTCGGCCGATGCCGGAGCTGCCTCCCGTCACGAGTGCGGTGCGGCCGTCGAGGCCGAAGAGTTGCTGCAGCGACATCCGGTCAGGTTACCGAGGCCCGTACGCTGGGCCGGTGCGTGACGACCTGCTGCCGATGCTCGCCTGCCCCGTGTGCGCCGAGCCGCTCGGCCGCGTCGACGGCGGCCAGGTCGGCTGCCCGAACGGTCACCGGTTCGACGAGGCGAAGCAGGGCCACCTGACGCTCCTGCCCGCGAAGCGGCGCGCACTCACCGCGGACACCCCGGAGATGGTGGACGCGCGGCTGCGGTTCCTGGGGCGCGGGCACTACGCGCCCGTCGAGCGGGCGCTCGCCGCGATCGTCGCGGACGCCACCGCGCCCGGCATCGTGCTGGACGTCGGTTCGGGCCCGGGGACCTACCTGGCGCATGCGCTGCGCGCGGCGGACGGGAGGCTCGGGGTCGCGCCGGACACGCTTGCACCTGTCGGCCGTCAGCCGACTCGACGACTGGGGGTCGCCTTGGACCTGTCGGCCGTCGCGATCCGGCGTGCGGCACGCGCCCACGAGCGTGCGGGGGCCGTCGTCGGGGACGTGACCGAGCGCCTCCCGGTCGTCGACGGCGCTGCCGCGGTCGTGCTCGACGTCTTCGCACCCCGCAACCAGAGCGAGTACGCCCGCGTGCTGCACCCGGACGGCGTACTCGCGGTGGTGACCCCGCGGACCGGGCACCTTGCGGAGCTCGCCGAGGCGACGATCAGCGTGGACCCGGAGAAGGAACGGCGGCTGCACGACTCCTTGACGCCGTCGTTCGTGCTGCGGTCCTCCGAAGACCTGACGTGGACGATGGAGCTGTCGGCGGAGGACGTCCACGACGTCGTGCACATGGGGCCGAGCCACCACCACGTCGCGGCGGACACCGTGTTCGAGCCGACGACGGTGACGGCCGCGGTCACCGTGTCGACGTGGACGCCGACGCGCTGACCGCGACCGTCAGGACCGACTAGTCGCCAGCCGGGGCGACGTCGAGCTGCCAGACCACGCCGAAGCGGTCACGCAGCTGCCCGGCCAACGGAGCCCAGGCCGAGGGTTCCAGGGGCTGCCGGATCTCGGCGCCCTCGGACAGTGCGGCCCAGTACCGCTCGATCTCGGCCGTGTCGTCACCGTGCACGAACACGTAGAAGGCGTTCGATCCCTGGTCGTAGGGCTGCCCGGGCCAGACGTCGAAGGCCATGACGCGGAAGCCGGCGGCCGTGGAGACCTGACCGAACACGATCCGGTCCGCCCAGGCCGGGTCGTCCAGGGCGCCCATCTGGCCGTAGGTGGCGGCGGTGACCTCGCCGCCGAAGACCGATGCGTAGAAGTCGAGCGCCGCGCGGGCGTCGCCGTCGAAGTTGAGGTGGGTTGTCGTTTCGATGCTCATGGGACGAGGATGTCGGTCAATGCGGTCAGATCGTGTCCGCTTCTCGAACGAAGATGGACGCCATGGCCGGACCCTCCGTACGGATGCTCGCGCTGCTCTCCCTGCTCCAGGTGCACCGCGACTGGCCGGGCGACGAGCTCGCCGGACGGCTCGAGGTCAGTCCCCGCACCGTCCGCCGCGACGTGGATCGGCTGCGCGGCCTCGGGTACCGGGTCGAGGCACTCCGCGGGCCGGCCGGGGGCTACCGGCTCGAGGCGGGCTCCGACCTGCCCCCGCTGCTCTTCGACGACGACCAGGCGGTGGCGATCGCCCTGGCACTCGCCGTGGCCCCGGCATCGGGGGCGGACGTCGCCGAGTCGGCGGCCCGTGCCCTCGCGACCGTTCGACAGGTGATGCCCGCGCGGCTGCGGTCCCGGGTCGACGCGGTGCAGGCCGTGACCGCGACGAGCCGGAGCCTGACCGATCCGGAGGTCCTGGTGGCGGTGAGCGAGGCCGTCCACCTGCAGGAGGTGTTCCGTTTCGGGTACGGCGACGACGAGACCCCGCACCGGGTCGAACCGCACGCCGTCGTCGCCCGGAACGGTCGCTGGTACCTGCTCGACCGGGACCTCGACCGCGACGACTGGCGGACGCACCGCATCGACCGGATCACGCCGCGGATGCGGACCCGTGTCCCGTTCACGCCGACCCCGATCCCCGGAGGTGACGCCGCCGCGTTCGTCGCTGCGCGGTTCAAGGGGTCGGTGGTCGACGACGTGTGGCCGTGCACCGGTTCGGTGACCACGACGGCGGACGATGCACGGAGGATCACGCCGTACCTGCCCGATGATGCCGTGGTCGAGCAGCTCGAGGACGGCCGGGCCCGCGTCACCCTCGGATCGTGGTCGTGGGACGGGCTCGCTGGCGTGGTGTCAGGACTTGCGGTCGACTTCGTCGTCGCGGGTCCGGAGGAGCTCGTCGAGGCCGTGGCAGACCTCGCTGACCGGTTGCGCGCGGCCGGCACGCGTGGCCCACCGTGATCAGTGGCGACCTGTCCAGAGCGCGTGGTCCAGCCAACCGGCGCCGACTCCCATCGACGCGAGATCGAGGTGTTCGTTGCTCGGGAAGGACTCGAGGAGAGCGGCCACGCGCTCGGCCCAGTCGTGGTCGGACGGGATCGACCTGAGCAGGTAGGCCATCACCGCCAAGGTGTTGTAGACACCGAACTGCTTCGGCGCATCGGTTCCCGAAAGATGTGCGAGGAGCGGTACCGCACCGGACCTCGGGCGTTTCGGGACCACGACCAACTTCCGGTTGAACAGACGCGCATGGTGTGCTGCGACGTTCCGGACGTAGTTGACCGAGGCGAGCCAGCTCAGCATCGTCTTCTTGGTCGGGACGCCGAACTCTCGGGCGATCCGGGTGGCGACGTCGTTCCGGAGACCGCCGTACAGCCGAGCCAGGTGTCCCAGCTCGAGGATTTCGGTGAGTGCCCAGATGGGCATCCGGTCGTCGTACTTGGTGCGGAAGTGGGCAACGAACGATTCATCCGAGGAATCCTGCCGTTCGCGGACGCGCTGCAGCCAAGCAGTGTGCGGGCTGGAGCCATCGGACGCATCTGCTCGGTGTGCGGTGAACGCCTCGGTGAAGAGTGATCCGTCTTCGTGAGCGAAGGGGGCATGCTCTCCGAGGACGTGGCCGACCTGGGTCCGAACGGCCACCTCGATCCGCTCGACACCTTCGATCACCAGGAGCCGGATAATCCGATCGAAGGCGATGAGTGCTTCGGCTGCGGCGAGTTCCGTCCCTGCTCGGTACCGGTCCTGGACCTCTACGTGCCGACGGCCGTCGTCGTCGATGTCGAACGAGGATTCACGGAAGGGATAGAGGTATCCGGTGAGGCGGTAGTAACCGACTTCGCGCAGCACCGAGCCCGCGACGCCCCGATCACCGATGCGGACTCCCTTGGAAGCCAGCTTCTCGATCTGCTCACCGATCGAGAGCCACGGCTTCACGTACTCCATGCGCCCCCCGAGACAAGAAAATCGGCCCGAGCCGTGAGGCGAGCGGGCCGATCGTGATGCCGAAACCCTACCAGGATCCGCGTCACGGGATCGAGCGCTCTCCACAGGCGTTAGGAGCGTGCATGCGTCCGCCAGGGCGGCGTCAGGGATCCGTTAGGAGCGGACTGGAGGCGCGGCGCAGGACCCAGCATCGGTTCGGCACCACAAGTGGTGCCGGTCCGCGTCACCCGGCGCGGACACCGCAGACCTTCTGGAGTCCCTCGTGTTCGACGTGTTCGTCGTCGCCGGTGTCCTCGCCGTGTTCGGCGTGGTGGCACTGATCGCCAAGGGGGTGGAACGGCTGTGATCGGCATCACCATCGCGGCCGCCGTCCTCGGCATCGCCGCAGTCGTGTACCTCGTCTGGGCGCTCGTGCGTCCGGAGCGGTTCTAGTGGGCGCCGCGGACGTCTGGGCGGGCATCGCCCAGGTCGCCACCCTCGTCCTGCTGCTCGTCGTCGCGCACCGCCCGCTCGGTGACTGGATGGCGAAGGTCTTCACGCCCGTCCGGCACAACCGGGTCGAGCGCGGGGTCTACCGGCTGATCGGGGTCGACCCGGACGCCGAGCAGTCCTGGCCCGTGTACCTGCGCGGTGTGCTGCTGTTCAGCGTCGCCGGGCTCTTGCTCGTCTACCTGCTGCAGCGCATCCAGGTCATCCTGCCCGGCGACCTCGGGCTGCCCGCCGTCGGACCCTCGCTCGCGTTCAACACCGCGGCGTCGTTCGTCGCGAACACGAACTGGCAGTCGTACTCGCCCGAGGTCACCGTCGGCTACACGGTGCAGATGGCCGGCCTGGCGGTGCAGAACTTCCTGTCCGCGGCCGTCGGTCTCTCGGTCGCCGTGGCCCTGGTGCGCGGGTTCGCCCGTCGCAAGTCCGGCACGCTCGGCAACGTGTGGGTGGACATCGTCCGCGGTCTCGGCCGACTGCTCCTGCCCGGGGCGTTCGTCTTCGCGATCGTGCTCGTCGCCGGCGGGGTCGTCCAGTCGTGGGGAAGCGGTACCGACGTCACCACGCTCATCGGTGGCACGCAGCACATCCCCGACGGGTTCGTCGCCTCGCAGGAGGCGATCAAGGAACTCGGCACGAACGGTGGCGGCTACTTCAACGCCAACTCGGCGCACCCGTTCGAGAACCCGCAGGCGTGGACGAACCTCGTCGAGATCTTCCTGATGCTCGTCATCCCGTTCTCGCTGCCGCGCACGTTCGGGCGGCTGGTCGGCGACGACCGCCAGGGCTACGCGATCCTCGCCGTGATGGGCGCGATCTTCCTCGTGTCGCTGTCGGTCATGTCGATCGCCGAGCTCGCCGGGGGCGGTGTCGCCACGCACGCCGCCGGGGCCGCGATGGAGGGCAAGGAGAGCCGCTTCGGCATCCTCGGTTCCACGCTCTTCTCGACCGCGACCACCTCGACGTCCACCGGTGCCGTCAACGCGATGCACGACAGCTACACCCCGATCGGCGGGATGATGGCGCTCGTCAACATGATGCTGGGCGAGGTCACCCCCGGCGGCGTCGGCTCCGGCCTGTACGGCATGCTCGTGCTCGCCGTCATCACGGTGTTCATCGGTGGCCTGCTCGTCGGTCGCACCCCGGAGTACCTCGGCAAGAAGATCCGCGCCAAGGAGATGACCTTCGCAGCGCTGTACATCCTCGTCACGCCGACGCTCGTGCTCCTGGCCACCGGGCTCTCGCTCGTGATCCCCGGGGTCCGCGAGCAGGTGCTCGGGACGTCGATCTTCAACCCCGGCAACCACGGGCTGACCGAGCTGCTCTACGCCTTCACCTCGGGTGCGAACAACAACGGCTCGGCCTTCGGCGGGCTCACCGCGAACACCACGTGGATGAACTCCTCGCTCGGAGTCGTGATGCTGCTCGGCCGCTTCGTGCCGATGGTGTTCGTCCTGGCGCTCGCCGGGTCCCTCGCCGCGCAGGACCGGGTGCCGGAGACCGCCGGCACGCTGCCCACCCACCGCCCGCTGTTCATCGGGCTGCTCGGCGGCGTCGCCGTCATCGTCACCGCACTCACCTACTTCCCGGTGCTCGCACTGGGTCCGCTCGCAGAAGGACTGTCATGACCACCCCCGTGACCACGGAGTCGGAACCGCGCACCGCCGTGGAACCGGCCACCCGCTCGTCCGCATTCGGACCCCGCCAACTGGTGGCGGGCCTCCCGGGCGCCCTGCGGAAACTCGATCCGCGACTCATGTGGCGGAACCCCGTCATGTTCATCGTCGAGGTCGGCGCAGCGCTGACAACGGCGGCCGCCGTCGTCGAGCCGTCCGCGTTCACGATCGCCATCGCCGTCTGGCTCTGGCTCACCGTCGTCTTCGCGAACCTGGCGGAGTCGGTGGCCGAGGGCCGCGGCAAGGCGCAAGCCGACACCCTGCGGAAGACCCGCTCGACCACGAGCGCCCGCCGGGTCCTCGGGTACGCGACGACCGACGCGGCCGCGACCGGCAACGAGACCGAGGAGGTCGCGTCCGTCGACCTGGCCAAGGGCGACGTGGTCGTGGTCGTCGCCGGCGAGGTCATCCCGGGCGACGGCGACGTCGTCGACGGCATCGCGTCGGTCGACGAGTCGGCCGTCACGGGTGAGTCCGCACCGGTCATCCGCGAGTCCGGCGGTGACCGCAGTGCCGTCACCGGCGGCACACGGGTGCTGTCGGACCGGATCGTGGTGCGCATCACCTCGACGCCGGGTGAGACCTTCATCGACCGGATGATCCGCCTGGTCGAGGGTGCGGCACGGCAGAAGACGCCGAACGAGATCGCGCTGAACATCCTGCTCGCCTCGTTGTCGATCGTCTTCGTGATCGTCTGCCTGACGATGCAGCCCATCGCGGGACTCGTCGGTGCGACGGTCAGCGTGCCGGTGCTCATCGCCCTGCTCGTCTGCCTCATCCCGACCACCATCGGAGCGCTGCTCTCCGCGATCGGCATCGCCGGCATGGACCGGCTCGTGCAGCACAACGTGCTGGCGATGTCGGGCCGCGCGGTCGAGGCCGCCGGCGACATCACGACGCTGCTGCTCGACAAGACCGGCACGATCACGTACGGCAACCGCCGGGCGTCCCGCGTGGTGCCGGTGCCGGGCGTGACGACAGCCGAACTGCTGGAGGCCGCGGCACTGTCGAGTGCCGCCGACAGCACGCCGGAAGGACGCTCGATCGTCGACCTGGCGCGTGCAGACGGAGCCGCCGTCGGTCTGCCCGACGGTGCCGTCGAGGTGCCGTTCACGGCGCAGACACGCATGTCCGGTCTCGACCTGTCGGACGGGTCGCAGATCCGGAAGGGCGCTGCCGCGGCAGTGCTCGCCTGGGCGGACACCACCGAAGCCGGTTTGGTGTCGGCCATCGACGCGACCGTCGCGGAGATCTCCGACCAGGGCGGCACCCCGCTCGTCGTCGGGCGTCGCTCGTCGACCGGTGCGGTCACGCTGCTCGGTGTCGTGCACCTGAAGGACGTCGTGAAGGACGGCATGGCGTCGCGGTTCGCCGAGCTCAGGTCGATGGGCATCCGCACGGTGATGATCACGGGCGACAACCCCCGCACCGCGGCTGCCATCGCCCACGAGGCCGGCGTCGACGACTTCCTCGCCGAGGCCACCCCGGAGGACAAGCTCGCGTACATCAAGCGCGAGCAGGAGGGCGGCAACCTCGTCGCCATGACCGGTGACGGCACCAACGACGCCCCGGCCCTGGCACAGGCGGACGTCGGCGTCGCGATGAACACCGGCACGACGGCGGCGAAGGAGGCTGGCAACATGGTCGACCTCGACTCCGACCCGACCAAGCTCATCGACGTCGTCCGCATCGGCAAGCAGCTGCTCATCACCCGCGGCGCCCTGACCACCTTCTCCATCGCCAACGACGTCGCGAAGTACTTCGCGATCATCCCGGCGATGTTCCAGCTCGCGTTCCCGGGGCTCGCGGCGCTCAACATCATGGCGCTGCACAGCCCGTCGTCCGCGATCCTGTCGGCGGTCGTCTTCAACGCGCTCGTCATCGTCGCGCTCATCCCGCTGTCCCTGCGTGGCGTCAAGTACCGCGCGGCCGCAGCGTCGTCGATCCTCGGCCGCAACCTGCTCGTCTACGGGCTGGGCGGCGTGGTCGTCCCCTTCATCGGCATCAAACTGATCGACCTCGTGGTCGGTCTCATCCCGGGGTTCTAGTCATGGCATCTGCACGTTCCACCTTCCGTTCCGCCGGTGTGGCCATCCGCCTCACCCTCGTCGCCACCGTCGTCCTGGGCGTCGGGTACCCGCTCGCCGTCTGGGGCGTCGGCCAGGCGGCGTTCCACGACCAGGCCAACGGCTCGATGGTCACGGACTCGTCCGGCAAGGTCGTCGGTTCCTCGTTGATCGGGCAGTCGTTCACGGGCAAGCAGGCCGACCGCTGGTTCCAGTCGCGGCCGTCCGCCGCCGGCGACGGCTACGACGCCGGAGCGTCGTCCGGCTCGAACCTCGGGCCGAACAACGCCGACCTGCTCAAGGCCGTCGAGGAGCGTCGTGCGGCGCTGGCGAAGGCCGACGGGGTCTCCGCCGCGCAGGTGCCTGCCGACGCCGTGACCGCATCCGGTTCGGGCCTCGACCCGGACATCAGCCCCGCCTACGCGTCCCAGCAGGTGGCCCGTGTGGCCTCGGCACGCGGCCTGCCCGCCGACACCGTGCGGCAACTGGTGGCGTCGCACACCGAGTCCCGGCAGCTCGGGTTCCTCGGTGAGCCCGTGGTGAACGTGCTCGCGCTGAACCTGGCGCTGGCGAAGGCGTCCTGAGCGTGGGTGACCCCTCCGCAGAACACCGGTGCTCGCGCGTCGAACACCCGCAGACCGCGGTGCGACAGGTGAACACCGGTGTCTTGCGGAGACCGACCCCCGCACGCGAGAGGATGAGCACGTGAAGCGCGGGAAGCTGCGGGTCCTGCTCGGTGCGGCGCCCGGTGTCGGCAAGACCTACACGATGCTCGAAGAGGGGCGTCGGTTGCTCGACGAGGGTCGCGACGTGGTCGTCGCCGTCGTCGAGACGCACGAGCGCGCCGCCACCGCAGCACTGGTGAACGGGCTCGAGGTCGTGCCCCGCCGCACCGTCTCGCACCGGGGTGTCGACCTCGACGACCTCGACCTCGACGCCGTCATCGCCCGGGCACCCGAGGTCGCGCTGGTCGACGAACTCGCGCACACGAACGCCCCGGGGAGCCCGAACGAGAAGCGCTGGCAGGACGTCGAAGCGCTGCGGGACGCCGGCATCGACGTCATCTCGACCGTCAACGTGCAGCACATGCAGTCCCTCGGCGACGTGGTCCGCGAGATCACCGGCACCGTGCAGCGCGAGACCGTCCCCGACGCCGTGGTGCGTGCGGCCGACCAGATCGAGGTCGTCGACCTGGCCCCGGCAGCGCTGCGCGAACGGCTCTCCGACGGGCTCGTCTACCCGGCGGCCCGGATCGACGCCGCGCTGTCGAACTACTTCCGCCTCGGCAACCTCACCGCACTGCGCGAGATCGCCCTGCTCTGGCTCGCCGACGAGGTCGACGACGCGCTCAAGGCCTACCGCGCCGAGCACGGTATCGAGCACCGGTGGGAGACCCGGGAGCGCGTGCTCGTCGCCCTGACCGGTGGCCCCGAGGGCGAGACCCTGCTGCGCCGCGGCGCCCGCATCGCCGCCCGCAGCGCCGGTGGTGAACTCGCCGCCGTGCACGTGACGACGAACGACGGCCTGCGCGTCCGGCACCCCGGCGCGCTCGGCAAGCAGCGGACCCTGCTCGAGCAACTCGGTGGGACGTACCACCAGGTCGTCGGCGACGACGTGCCGAGCACGCTGGTGCGGTTCGCGCGGTCGATCGACGCCACCCAGATCGTGATCGGGGTCAGTCGCCGCAGTCGGCTCGCGGCCGCCATGACCGGTCCGGGGATCGGCAACACCGTGATCCGCGAGTCCGGCGACATCGACGTGCACGTCGTCACGCACGAGCGCGCCGGCGGCGGGATCACCCTGCCCAAGCTCGGCGGCAGCCTGTCCCGCGGCCGGGTGGTCGCCGCGTTCGTGCTGTCGGTCCTGGTCGGGCCGCTGCTCACCTGGGTGCTGTCGATCGGCAGCGACCCGGACGCCATCACGGTGGACGTGCTGGCGTACCAACTACTCGTCCTGGTCGTGGCGCTCGTGGGCGGGATGTGGCCGGCGGTGTTCACGGCCGTGCTGTCCGGGCTGAGCCTCGACTACTTCTTCGTGCAACCCCTCTACATGGTCACCGTCCAGCAGCCGTGGCACCTGTTCGCCCTGGTCATGTACGTGATCAGTGCGGTGCTGGTCAGCTTCGTGGTCGACCGGTCCGCTCGGCGGTCACGCGCTGCCCGTCGGGCCTCGGCCGAGTCCGGGCTCCTGATGGGCATCGCCGGCAGCGTGCTCCGCGGCGACGACGCCCTGCAGGCCCTGCTCGACCGCACACGAGAGGCCTTCGGCTTCGCCGGGGTCCGGATCCGCCAGGGCGACGAGGTGCCGGCGACCTCGGGCGAGTTCGGTGCGACGCCGGACGCGTCGACGACGCTGGCGTCCGGTGCCGTGCTCGAGTTCGCCGGTGCGCCCGACGACCCGACCCAGCGCCGGCTGCTGCGGGTCGTCGAGCAGCAGCTCGACGCCGCCGTCGAGCACCGCGAACTGACACGCACCGCCGTCGGCGCCGAGCGCATCGCCGCCGCCGACCGGGTCCGGAGCGCGCTGCTCGCGGCCGTCGGCCACGACGTGCGCCGCCCCATCGCCGCGGCCTCCGCCGCCGTGCAGACGCTGCGTGCGCCCGACATCGACCTGTCACGGGCCGACCGGGAGGCGCTGCTCGCGACCGCCGACGAGAGCCTCGGTCAGCTGGCGGTGCTGTTGGCAGACCTGTTGGACGTCAGTCGGGTCCAGGCCGGTGTCCTCGCGGTCACCCCGGCGGCGATCGCGCTCGAGACGGTGGTCGCCCCCGCGCTCGACGAGCTGGAGCTCGGCCCGGACGACGTCGACCTCGACCTGCCCGCGGATCTGCCACCGGTGCTCGCCGACCCGGTCCTGCTGCAGCGCGTCGTCGTGAACCTGCTCGCCAACGCCGCCCGGTACGCCCCGGACGGCACACACGTCCGGGTCGCCGCGAGCGCGTTCGCCGGCGGGGTGGAACTCCGCGTGGCCGACCACGGCCCCGGCATCCCCGAGGACCGCCGCGACGAGGTGTTCCAGCCGTTCCAGCGACTCGGTGACACCGACAACGAGACCGGCCTCGGGCTCGGCCTGGCCCTGGCGCGTGGGTTCACCGAGGGCATGGGCGGCACGATCGAGGTCGACGACACCCCGGGCGGTGGGCTCACCGTCGTGGTGCGGCTGCCGATCGCCGGGCACGTGGGAGTGGAGATCCGATGAAGGTCCTGATCGCTGACGACGACGCGCAGCTCGTCCGCGCGCTCTCGGTGACGCTCTCGGCGCGCGGGTACGACGTCGTCACGGCTCGGGACGGGCGCGAGGCGATCGACGCCGTCATCACCGAGCGCCCCGACCTGGTGCTGCTCGACCTCGGCATGCCCCGGCTCGACGGCATCGGGGTGCTCGAGGGCGTCCGGGCCTGGTCGCAGGTGCCGGTCCTCGTGCTCTCCGGGCGCACCGACTCGTCCGACAAGGTCGACGCGCTCGACGCCGGTGCCGACGACTACGTGACGAAGCCGTTCCAGATGGACGAGCTCCTCGCCCGGCTGCGGGCACTCGGACGGCGGCGGGTGGTGGCGTCGGAGGAGACCCCGACGATCGCGATCGGACCGCTGCTCGTCGACCTCGTGGCGAAGCAGGTCACCCCGGCCGAGGGTCCGGCGATCCGCCTGACGCCCACCGAGTGGCGCCTGCTCGAGGTCCTGGTCACGAACCCCGACCGCCTGATGACCCGCGAGATGCTGTTGACCGAGGTCTGGGGGCCGACGCACGGCAACGACTCCGGGTACCTGCGGCTGTACATGGCGCAGCTGCGGCGGAAGCTGGAGCCCGACCCCGCGCACCCGCGCTACCTGGTGACGGAGTCCGGCATGGGGTACCGCTTCGCCCCCGGAGCGTAGGGGACCGCCGCTGTCGGGGCGTGGACGAGATGCGGATCGGTGAACTCCGATGACGTCGGCGGTACCCGTCGTCGCGATCTCGTCGGGACGCCTCGTCGCGGTCCCGTCGGTTCACGCCCGGGAGCTGAACGCCGCGAGCTCGGCCCGGGTCCGGGCGCCGTGCTTCCGGAGCAGGTTCGCCACGTGGTACTTCACGGTGTTGACGCTGATGCCGAGCCCCTCCGCGATCTCCCGGTTGCCCACTCCCGTCGCCACGAGCCGCAGCACGTCGCGCTCACGCGGGGTCAGGTCACCGTCGTTGACCCCGTCCACCTCGGTCGGCCGCGGGTCGAGCGGCAGCGAGATGTCGAGCACGGACCCCCAGCCGGGCGTGCTCGCGACCTGCACCCGCCCGTCGAGCGTGACGACCCGCTCCGCGATCGGCCGCATGGCGTCGTCGTGCACGTCGAGGGTGCCGGAGCCGTCGTCGCGGAGCTGCATGAGCAGGTTCCGGCCGTCGCAGTCCCACTGGATGCGCACCCGCTTCGCCGCACCGTCGTCGACCAGGGCGAGCACCGCGGTCCGGACGATCGCCCGGGCCGCGTGGGCGACGTCGCCCGGGAGCGCACGGCCGGTGGCCGGCGGCTCGACGAACTGCACGTCGAGGTCCCCGAAGCGCACGAGCGGCCGCAGGTCGGCGCGCAACCGCGAGAACGCGCCGGTGACGGGTTCGAGCAGGGTGCTCCGCTGCTGATCGGTCACGGTGCGCAGGTCGACGAGGGCGGCCGAGGCGATCTCGACGGCCTCGGCCCTGGCGGCCGCGTCGGTGACCCGCGACGACCGGAGCACGGCGAGGACGGACTCGAGGGTCAGCGCGTGCCGGTCCGCCTGCTCGGCGACCGTGCGGGCGTGCTCGGCGGCCGCGAGCCGGATGGCGGAGCCGCCCCGGGCCTCCAGGGTGTCGACCGATGCGTCCATGGACGCGACGGTACCCGTCCCACCCGAGCGGACGGGCCCACCCGATGGGATGGGGTCCCTGCCGGGGCGGGTAGCGGCGTGCCGAGGCGCGCGACGGAAGGATCGAGGGCATGGCAGCAACCACCGTCTCCGCAGCGCTCGACCTGGTCGTCCGCGAGGTCGGCGACCTGGCGGCCCGCCTCGACGATGCCCCGGCCCAGCGCGCACTCGACCTGATCGAGGGCGCCGACCGGGTGTTCGTCCACGGCGCCGGTCGCTCCGGACTCGCCCTCCGCATGACCGCGATGCGCCTCATGCACCTCGGCCTCGACGCGCACGTCGTCGGCGAGGTCACCACCCCGGCCATCCGTCCGGGTGACCTGCTCCTCGTCGCGAGCGGCTCCGGTACGACCACCGGCATCGTGCAGGCCGCGCGCACCGCGCACGAGGTCGGCGCATCCGTCGTGGCGCTCTCGACCACCGACGACTCCCCGCTCTCCGAGCTGGCGGACGTCACGATCGTGCTGCCCGCCGCGACGAAGACCGACCGCTCCGGCACCGCCTCGGCCCAGTACGCCGGTGGCCTCTTCGAACAGGCGGTCGCCCTGGTGGGCGACGCCGTGTTCCACGCCCTGTGGACCCGAGGCGGGCAGTCCGCCGACGACCTCTGGCCCCGTCACGCCAACCTCGAATGAAAGGCACACCCATGCAGCTCCAGTTCGCCATGGACACCCTGACCACCGAAGCCGCCCTCGAGCTCGCCGCCGCGGCCGCGCCGCACGTCGACGTCCTCGAGCTCGGCACGCCCCTGATCAAGAGCGCCGGCCTGTCCGCCGTCACCGCGATCAAGGAAGCACACCCCGACAAGATCGTGTTCGCCGACCTCAAGACCATGGACGCCGGTGAGCTCGAAGCCGACATCGCCTTCTCGGCCGGTGCCGACCTGGTCACCGTCCTCGGTGTCGCCGGCGACTCGACGATCGTCGGTGCCGTCAAGGCCGCGAAGAAGCACGGCAAGGGCATCGTCGTCGACCTGATCGGCGTCTCCGACAAGGCCGCCCGTGCCCGCGAGGTCGTCGCACTCGGCGCCGAGTTCGTCGAGGTCCACGCCGGGCTCGACGAGCAGGCCGAAGAGGGCTTCACGTTCTCGACGCTGCTCGACGCCGGTAAGGAGTCGGGCGTCCCGTTCTCGATCGCGGGCGGCGTGAACGCGTCCTCGGTCGCCTCGGTGCAGGAGGCCGGTGCCCGCATCGCCGTCGCCGGCAGCGCGATCTACAGCGCCTCGGACGTCGGCGCAGCAGCCGCCGAGATCCGCGCCGCCATCAAGTAGCGCGTCCCGGTCGCCCTTCCCGGGCGACATCGTGAGCAGGAATGGTCGGGTGTGCACGTCGCACCCGACCATTCCTGCTCACGAAGCGAACGCCGCCGTCCGGATACGCCGTACGGTGGCCACATGAACCGAGCGCTGCGCTGGACCACCTGGATCGTCGCCGTCGTCGTGCTGATCGCGGTGGTGTTCCTCGTCTGGGCGCACATCGTGATGCAGGGCACCCGCAGCGCCGCCCTGCAGGTCTGGCGCGACGACCGGATCGCGGTCCGGGACGCCGGTGACTCGGTGGTGATGACCCCGACCGGCCAGGCCGACGGGGTCGGGATCGTCTTCATCCCCGGCGCGAAGGTCGACCCGTACGCCTACATGGCCACGTTCCGGCAGATGGTCGCCAACGGCACGACGGTGGTCATCACGAAGCCGACGCTGAACCTCGCGTTCTTCGACACGCGGCCCCTCGCGACGTTCGAGGCCCACGCACCCTCCGTCACCCGCTGGGCGGTCGGCGGGCACTCCCTCGGCGGGGTCCGCGCGTGCCAGCTCGCCCAGGACGCCGACGGCCTGCTGCTGCTCGGCAGCTACTGCGCGAACGACATCAGCCGCTCCTACATCGACGTGCTGAGCGTCTCCGGTTCGCGTGACGGTCTGTCGACCCCGGCCAAGGTCGACGCCGCGCGGGACAAGCTGCCGTCGACCGCCACCATGACCGAGATCCAGGGCTCGAACCACGCCGACTTCGGCGCCTACGGCGACCAGCCAGGCGACCGCACGGCGACCATCAGCCGTGCTGATGCCCGCCAGCAGATCTCGGACGCGATCGAGGCCTGGGTGCGCGACCTGCGCTGATCACCCGGGCGGACCGGCGGACGCACCACGGGCCTCCAGACGGTCTGCCTGGAGGCCCGTGGTGCGCGACGTCAGTGGATCACGCCCGCCTCGTGGTCGCGTCCGGAACGGCGCCCGGTGAACCGGGCGACGAAGTACAGGACCACGCCGACGGCGAGCAGGATCGCGGCGTAGAGCCAGACCTGTCCGCTCTGCTGCGTGAGCAGCAGGATGCACGACAGCACCCCGAGCACCGGGACGAACGTCCAGACCCGGAAGTGGTCGTGCTCGACGTGGTCGCGGCGGAGCACCAGGACGGCGACGTTCGTGCTGATGAACACGAAGAGCAGCAGGAGCACGACGGTCTCGGCCAGCACGCCCACGTCGCCCACCAGGGTCAGGAGCATCGCGACGATCGTGGTGGCGACGATCGCGGTCCACGGGGTCTTGCGGTTCGGCAGGACCTTCGCGAGCAGGGCGGGCAGGAGCCGCTGCTCGGCCATGCCGTAGGTCACGCGGCTCGACATGATCATCGTGAGCAGCGCGCCGTTCGCGACGGCGACCAGGGCGATGAGGCTGAAGACCCAGTCGGGGATCGGGACGCCGGTGGCGGAGACGACCGCGAGCAGCGGGCCGCTGGACTCGGACAACTCCGAGGCGGGGAGGGCGATGGAACTCGCGAGTGCGACGAGGACGTAGACGACGCCGGCCGTGGCGAGGGCGCCGAACAGGGCCTTCGGGTACACGCGGCGGGGTTCGCGGACCTCTTCCGCGATGTTCGCAGAGGTCTCGAAGCCGACGAACGAGTAGTAGGCGACGATCGCTGCGCTCAGGGTCGCGAGCGCCGGGTTCGCATCGGCAGGGAACTCCCCGATGCGCGAGACCTCACCGCCGCCACCGCCGAGCATCACCGCGACGACGACGATCACGATGACGAGGCCGGACACCTCGATGATCGTCATCACGACGTTGCTCTTGAGCGAGTCGGAGATGCCCCGGGCGTTCAGACACGCGATCAGGGCGAGGAAGACGATCGCTGTGGGGACCGGCGGCAGGTCGACGAAGGTGCCGAGGTAGTCGCCGGCGAAGGCGAGCGACAGTCCGGCGGCGCTCGTGACACCGGCCGCGAGCATGCTGAAGCCGACCAGGAACGAGACGATCGGCGACTTGTACGCGCGCTCGGCGAAGACCGCGGCGCCACCGGCCTTCGGGTACTTCGTGACGAGCTCTGCGTAGGAACCCGCGGTGAGCAGGGCCAGCAGCAGCGCGAGGACGAGCGGTGCCCAGAGCGCGCCGCCGACGTCCTTCGACAGGGTCCCCATCAGGGCGTAGATGCCGGCGCCGAGCACGTCGCCGAGGATGAAGAGGTACAGCAGCGGGCCGGTGATCGCCTGGCGGAGCTTCGACTGCGTACCGTCGTGGGGTGCGGCCGTGGTGTCGCTGGTCATGGTGGTGCCTTTCGTCCGGGTCAGCGTGCCGGTGCGTGTCTCCGAGCACTCACAGGTGGATCGTGGTCACCGTGCTCCTCCACACCGAGGTGCGGGTGAACACCCTCCACAGGGCGCAGCGCCTCCGGACGTGCCGACTGGAGCGGTCCTAGACTCGGCGGGAGCCATTCGTCCACCACCAGTCCCCGGAGGACCGCAGATGACGACGCAGGACCAGCGCACGCCCGCGCGACTCAGTGATCAGCGCGCACTCCTGTTCGACCTCGACGGCGTGCTCACCCCGACCGCCGACGTCCACATGCGCGCCTGGAGCCGGCTGTTCACGCCGTACCTGGCCGCACACGGTGTCGCGCCGTACACCGAGCAGGACTACTTCACCTACATCGACGGCAAGCCCCGCTACGACGGCGTGCGTTCGCTGCTCGAGTCGCGCGGCATCGAGCTGCCGCAGGGCACCCCCGACGACGCACCCGACACCGACTCCGTGTGTGGGCTCGGCAACCGGAAGAACGCGGAGTTCACCGCGGAACTCGACGAGCACGGCGTCGAGCCCTACCCGGGGTCGCTGCGGTTCCTGACCGCCGCGATCGCCGCCGGACTGTCCGTCGCGGTCGTCTCGAGCTCGGCGAACGCCACCTCGGTGCTCCGGACGGCGGGCATCCTCGACCGGTTCCCGGTGGTCGTCGACGGGCTCGTCGCGCGCCAGGACGGCCTGACCGGCAAGCCCGCGCCCGACACCTACCTCGACGCGGCAACCCGGTTCGGGCTCACCGCCGCCGAGTGCGTCGTGGTCGAGGACGCTACCAGCGGGGTCGAAGCCGGCCGCAACGGTTCGTTCGGTCTCGTCGTCGGTGTCGACCGCGGCGCCGGGGCGGACGCCCTGCGCGAGCACGGTGCCGACGTCGTGGTGTCCGACCTCGCCGAACTCATCGACGAGCTGCCCGCACCGGCCACCAGCACGACGTAGGCCACCCGGCCGGACACTCCCTGCCTGCCGGCCGCACCGACGCACCCACCTCCCTCCCTTCCCACGGAGCAGCATGAACCCCATCACCTCGGACCCCCTCGACCGCGTCCGCTACCCGATCGACGAGTGGGCACTCGTCGAGACCGAGTACACCCCCGACGAGCAGGGCGTCGCAGAGACGAACTTCGCCGTCGGCAACGGGTACCTCGGCCTGCGCGGCAACCTCGACGAAGGCCGTGGCGGCGTGCAGTACGGCACGTACATCAACGGGTTCCACGAGACCTGGCCGATCCGGCACGCGGAAGACGCCTTCGGCTTCGCGAAGACCGGGCAGACGATCATCAACGCGCCCGACGCCAAGGTCATCCGCCTCTACGTCGACGACGAGCCGCTCGTGCTGGCCGAGGCCGACATCCTCCGGCACACGCGCAGGCTGGAGTTCCGCGGCGGCTACCTGTTCCGCGAGACCGAGTGGTCGACGCCGTCCGGCAAGCGGGTGCTCATCCGGGCGCGTCGGCTCGTGTCGTTCACCGACCGGCACCTCGCCGTCATCGACTACGAGGTCACCGTGCTCGACGCGGACGCCTCGATCCTGCTGTCCAGTCAGATCCTCAACCGCCAGGACGTGCAGGACGAGTACCACGCCGGCATGCGGGCCGCGGCGAACGCCTTCGACCCCCGCAAGGCCGAGGCGTTCACCGAGCGGGTGCTCGTGCCGAAGCTCAAGCGCAGCACCGGCGGCCGTTCGGTCCTCGGGTACCAGGCGTCCAGCTCCGGCATGACGATCTGCGTCGGCGTCGAGCACCACATCGAGACCGAGAACAGCTGGGACGAGTCGTCGTCGATCGACGACGACCTGGCGAAGCACGTCTACCGGGTGCAGGCCCGCGCGGGGCAGCCCATCCGGCTCGTGAAGCACGTGGTCTACCACACCTCCCGCGGGGTGCCCGTGCGCGAGCTCGCCGACCGCTGCGACCGCACGCTCGACCGCGCGCACGCCGAGAACGTCGACGAGACCTTCGCGAAGCAGCGCGAGTGGCTCGACGACTACTGGGCCCGCAGCGACGTCGAGATCGCCGGCCAGCCCGCGATCCAGCAGGCCGTCCGCTGGAACCTGTTCCAGCTCGCGCAGGCCACCGCCCGCACCGACGGCCACGGCATCGCCGCGAAGGGCGTCACCGGGTCCGGCTACGGCGGCCACTACTTCTGGGACATGGAGATCTACGTCCTGCCGTTCCTGTCGTACACGGCGCCGATCGTCGCCCGGAACGCCCTGCGCTTCCGCTACAACATGCTCGACGCGGCGCGGGCTCGGGCCCGCGAGCTGAACCAGCGCGGCGCCCTGTTCCCGTGGCGGACGATCAACGGCGAAGAGTCCAGCGCCTACTACGCCGCCGGCACCGCGCAGTACCACATCGACGCTGACATCTCGCATGCGCTCATGCAGTACGTGCGGGCCTCGGGCGACCGCGAGTTCCTGAAGCGCGGAGCCATCGACGTGCTCGTCGAGACCGCCCGGCTCTGGGCCGACCTCGGGTTCTGGCGGTCGAACGGCGACAAGAAGTTCCACATCGACGGCGTCACCGGGCCGGACGAGTACACGACCGTCGTCGACGACAACCTCTACACGAACGTGATGGCGCGGGCGAACCTGTGGTTCGCCGTCAACGCCTGTCGCGAGCTCGCTGCCGACGACGCCGAAGAGTACGACCGCATGGTGCGCCGGACCGGTCTGCAGCCCGACGAGCTCGTCGAGTGGGAGCACGCCGCCGAGTCGATGGAGATCCCCTTCGACCCGCACCGCGGCATCCACCCGCAGGACGCCCAGTTCCTCGACAAGGAACTCTGGGACCTCGAGAACACCCCGGAGTCCAAGCGCCCGCTGCTGCTCCACTACCACCCGCTGGTGATCTACCGGTTCCAGGTGCTCAAGCAGGCCGACGTCGTGCTCGCGCTGTTCCTGCAGGGGCACGAGTTCACGGCGGCCGAGAAGCGTCGCGACTTCGACTACTACGACGCGCTCACCACCGGTGACTCGACGCTGTCCGCGGTCGTGCAGTCGATCATGGCGGCCGAGGTCGGGTACCACGACCTCGCCGACCAGTACTTCCAGACCGCGCTCTACGTCGACCTGGCGGACCTGCACGGCAACACCTCGGACGGCGTGCACATCGCGTCGACCGGTGGCATCTGGGGTGCGCTCGTCAACGGCTTCGGTGGCATGCGCGACCACGGTGGTCGGATGACCTTCAACCCGCGGCTGCCGAAGCACTGGGACCGTCTGTCCTACCGGCTGACGGTGCGCGGATCGCGGGTCCGGGTGGACCTGGAGCAGGAAGCCATGACGCTCACGGTCGAGACCGGTTCGGGCTTCACGGTGTGGGTGCACAACCAGCAGTGGGACATCGAGGCGGGGGAGCCCACCGTGGTGCCGCTGCCGCACCACGGGCCGCGGATGTCCGGGCACGCCCCGACCACGAGCGACATCCAGGGCACGCTGCGGGCCGACGGCTCGGTCATCACCGCGTCGATCCCGACGATCTCCCTGGAGCGCGACTTCGACCTCGACGACTCGACCGGCTGACGCCGGTACCTGCGCTGCAGTCGCACGTCGCCCCGGTTCCGCCTCGCGGGGCCGGGGCGACCTGCATCCCGGGGCGTTCCTGGCGCCTCCGAACGCGTCCAGTCGGCCCCGGGCACCGTGGTCTGCCGTGCCCCTCGGGTCGATGGCGTCTCCCCGGGCACGGTTCGTGCAACGAGAGGAGACATCATGGGCAACCGGTTCGAGGGCAAGGTCGCGATCGTCACGGGCGCGGGGTCCGGTATCGGCGAGGCGACCGCGCGGGCGTTCATCGACGAGGGCGCGTCGGTCGTCCTGACCGACAGCGTCGACGAGAAGGTGCGCGCGGTCGGGGACTCGCTGCCCACCCACCGGGTGGTGGCGCTGCACGCCGATGTAGCGAGCCCCGACGACTGGCAGACCGTCGTCGACGCGGCGATCGACCGGTTCGACCGGGTCGACGTCCTGGTGAACAACGCCGGGACCTTCAGCTCGGGCGACATCACCGACATCAGCACGGACGAGTGGCGCCGGGTCATCGAGACCGATCTGTCCGGTGTGTTCTACGGCACCCGGGCGGCCCTGCCGTTCCTCCGCGAGACGAAGGGGTCGATCGTCAACACCTCGTCGGTCTCCGGTGAGGATGCCGACTGGCGGATGAGTCCGTACAACGCGGCGAAGGGTGGCGTGACGAACTTCACCAAGGCCGCTGCACTCGACAACGGGCAGTTCGGCGTGCGCGTGAACGCCGTCGCTCCGGGGCTCATCTGGACCGACCTGACCCAGGAGCAGGCGGAGGACGAGGCCCTGCAGTCGAAGTTCACCGAGCGCATCGCCCTCGGCCGCGGGGGTCGCTCTGCCGAGGTCGCCGAGGCGATCCTGTTCCTGGCAAGCGACGCGGCCTCGTTCATCACGGGTGCGGTCCTGCCCGTGGACGGCGGCACCATGGCGAGCAACGGGCAGCCGCCGCAGGCCTGAGCCACCCCGGCGTCGGCGGAGACTCGGCCCAGCGGACACTTCGGGCGGTCAGGGACGTCCGGATCGTCCGTGGGCGTGAGTCTCGGCTCGCTTCGAGTGCACGAGCGTCACAGGAGCTTCCGCAGGGTGTTCGTGTTGCGGGTCGTCGTCGTGCGCTTGAAGCGTGCGGCGCCGGCCCGCTTCGCGAACACGGTGTCGGTGCTCGAGCCCTTCGGGCAGGACCAGTAGACGACGCCGGCTCCGCGTGCGATCCGTTCGACCGAGTCATCGAGTTCGAGATCCTCGATCAAGGCGTCGAGCGCACCGTCGTCGGACCCGAACACGACGTAGTCGTGCCGTTCGTCGGCATGCTCGAAGGGAAAGTCGTCGACCACGGCCGCGAGGGCGTCGTGCCGGACGAGCACGATCCAGGCGTCGTACCCGAACCGGTCGCGCAGCCCCTGCTCGATCGACGTCTTCAGCGGCTCGGCGGGCGCGTCGGCGCTGAACATGACGTTGCCCGAGGCGAGCACGGTCCGGACATCGTCGAACCCGAGCTCCCGGAAGAGCTCCGCCAGGTCCGCGCTCCTGATCGTGATGCCGTTCACGTTGACCCCGCGCAGCAGCGCGACCCACCTGTCCATGTCCGGACGGTAGCGGTCCGCGGCGATCACGTCCACGTCCGGGCCACGCCCCAGCCGGAGCCCTGCGGCACGATGTCGACCACCAGCGACTCGCCGTCGAGGTCGCTGGTCGCCTGGAATCGCCATCCCACGGTCCGCTCCGGCGCGTGGGTGATGGCGGTGGGCAGTTCGGCCCGTGTGACGGTCAGTCGGGTCGGGGTGTCGCTCACCCGCCACCGCTGCCCTGCCCACACCAGGCGGGTCGGTGTGCCTCCGGACCACCACACCGTGGCAGCCGTGTCGGTGATCATCATCGGGTCTCCTCGTTCGAACGTGTGTTCGAATGGTAGGTGTCGACCTCCGACGTCGCAACCGACGGTTGTCGACCACGGCGGGTCGCGGACGAACCCTCGAACGACGCAGCAGCCGTCGTGTAGACGGGACCCATGACGAACGACGCACAGGGCCCCGACGCGCAGCACCAGGTTCCCGAGGGGGTGTCCGAGGCCACGGTCGAGGCGCTCGGCAGCCTGTCCGCCGCGGTCGAGGTCATCGAGCACGCGCGCGGCCTGCTCTACGGGTTCCACCGCCTGACCGGCACCGCTGATCTGAACCTCGGTGAGGCGGTCGAGCAGCTGCGGAAGGCCGGGCACACCGAACTCGCCGAGCGCATCGACACCGAGCTCGTGGGCCGCAACGTCATCGCGGGCCGCTGGACGTTCCAGATCGTCGAGGACTACGACGACGGCTACTACGCCCTCGCCAAGGAGCTCGAGCGCACCGCGCGCGACGAGCTCGTGCAGGGCCGCCGCCACCTGTTCGAGGCGGGCATGAAGGAAGACCGTCGCACCCAGGACCAGCGCCACCACGAGGCCACGCCGAGCGACCTGCCGGACTGACCACGGGCCTCCAGGCCGACGCGGCCGACGCGGCCGACGCGGCCGACGCGGCTGACGCCAGCCGGCGAAGACGCCGGCGTCCTGCGGAAGACGCCCCGGAAACGTCGAGACGCCGCCGGATTCGGCGGCGTCTCGATGACACGACGGCGTCTTGCGCCAGGCCCGAGCGAACCGGCCCAGGAAGGCCCGAACGAATGGCTCAGCCGACGCCGAGCAGCGCCTCCAGCGGCCCCCGCGCGAAGTACAGCAGGAAGCCCGCGGCGACGACGTAGAGCAGCCACGAGACCTCACGGCCACGGCCGGACAGCAGCTTGATGAGCACCCAGCTGATGAAGCCGGCGCCGATGCCGTTCGCGATCGAGTAGGTCAGCGGCATGACGACGATCGTCAGGAAGGCCGGCAGGGCCGAGCCGAAGTCCGACCACGAGATGTCCGCGACCTGCGCGACCATGAGCGCCCCGACGACGACGAGCCCGGCGGCGGCGACCTCGAGCGGGACGACCTGGGTGAGCGGCGTGAGGAACATCGACGCCAGGAACAGCAGGCCGGTGACGACCGAGGCCATGCCCGTGCGGGCGCCCTCGCCGATGCCGGAGGCCGAGTCGATGAAGACGGTGTTCGACGACACCGACGCGCCACCACCGGCGATCGCGCCGACGCCCTCGACGACGAGCGCCGACTTCAGGCGGGGGAACGTGCCGTCCGGCTTCGCGACACCGGCGGCCTTGGCCAGACCGGTCATGGTGCCCATGGCGTCGAAGAAGTTCGTGAAGACGAGGGTGAAGACGAGCATCGACGCGGCGAGCGGGCCGATGCGGGTGAAGGCGCCGAAGACGTCGGCGTGACCGACGAGCGACAGGTCCGGCACGGCGAACAGTGCGCTCGGCAGGCCGGGGGCGTTGAGGTTCCAGCCGGTCTTCGAGTCGACCGAGGTCGGCACCTGGAAGATCGCCTGCAGGATGATCGCGATGATCGTGGTCGCGACGATGCCGATGAGCAGCGCACCCTTGACCCGGCGGGCCATGAGCGTGCCGATGATGATCAGGCCGATCAGGAAGACGATGGTCGGCAGGGCGCCGACGGAGCCGTCCTCGCCGAGCTGCAGCGGCGGCGACGCGAGCCCGGAGGACCGCACGAAGCCGGAGTCGACGAGCCCGATGAACGCGATGAACAGGCCGATGCCGACGGTGATGGCCGCCTTGAGCTGGGCCGGGACGGCGGTGAAGATCATCGTCCGGATGCCGGTCAACGCGAGGATCACGATGATCACACCGTTGATGACGACCAGGCCCATCGCCTCGGCCCAGGTGACCTGCTGCACGACACTGACGGCGAGGAACGAGTTGATCCCGAGCCCCGCGGCGATGCCGAACGGCAGGTTCGCGATGATGCCCATCGCGATGGTCATGACGCCGGCGACGAGGCCGGTCGCCGCGGCCACCTGAGCGTTCTCGAGCCATCCGCCCGAGACGTCCTTGGCGGCCTGGTCGGCGCTGAACCCACCGAGGATGAGGGGGTTCAGGATCACGATGTACGCCATCGTCACGAACGAGACGAGGCCACCGCGGACCTCGCGGGGGATCGACGATCCGCGTTGCGTGATGGAGAAGAATCGATCGAGGCCGGTCGCGAAGCGGTTCCGGGGCGTGGTGTCGGTCTGCGGGGCGCTCACCACGAGAGTTTAAAGGACGCTGGGTTTCGGGCGTGTCACACCGGTCTCACAGGTTGCGACCGCCGGGAGGCCCGTTCCACGCGGATCGCGCACCTCGCGCTGGGCGTCTGCCCGCGTTCTCCGGCCATGGCTGGTGTTGGATGAGCGGGTGACGTCACCCATGGACCGCGCCCGTGTGGAGGCCGCCGTCCGCGAGCTGCTGCTCGCCATCGGCGAGGATCCCGACCGCCCGGAACTCACCCGCACCCCCGCCCGTGTCGCCGACTCGTACGCCGAGTTCTTCTCCGGGATCGGCACCGACGCGGTCGCCATCGCCCGGGACGGCACGGTGCACGCCGAGGACGGTGAGCGCGGTCGGCTCGTCATCGTCCGGGACGTGAAGTTCCGCTCCGTCTGCGAGCACCACCTGCTGCCGTTCCTCGGGGTCGCGCACCTGGCGTACGCGCCGGGCGACCGGCTCATCGGGCTCGGCACGCTGGCACGGGTGCTCGACGCGGTGGCCTCCCGCCCGCAGCTGCAGGAGCGGCTCGGCGAACAGGTCGCCGCGACCATCGCCGAGGGGCTCGGCGCCGAGGGCGTCCTGGTGGTCCTCGACGCGCAGCACCAGTGCGTCACGACACGTGGGGAGCGCCAGACCGGTTCGACGACCGTGACGGTGGCGGCGACCGGTTCGCTGGCCGAAGCCGCGGGACGGGCCGAGGCGATCGCGCTCATCGGCGCGGGGCGTGCGACGGATGCCGGGCAGGATGCGAGTGCCGGGGCGGACGCATGACGGGCCTCCAGGCGGCCGGACCCGGCTGGGTCGTGCCGGACCTGCGCCACCCGGTCCGGACGTTCGGCCGCCGCACCATCGACTTCGACCACCGCATCGCCGTCATGGCGATCGTGAACCGCACGCCCGACTCGTTCCACGACCGCGGCGCCACCTTCGAGCTCGACCGGGCCGTCGCCGCCTCGGTGCGCGCCGCCGAGCAGGGTGCCGACTGGGTCGACATCGGCGGCGTGAAGTTCGCCCCCGGTCCGGAACTGCCCGCGTCCGACGAGATCGACCGTGTCGTGCCCGTCGTCGAGCAGCTCGCCCAGCAGTCCGACGTCGTCATCAGCGTCGACACCTTCCGTCCCGAGGTCGCCGCGGCGGCGATCGCAGCCGGGGCGACCGTCGTCAACGACACCACCGGCCTGTCCGACCCGCGGATGGCCGCCGTGGTCGCCGACTCCGACGCCACCGTCGTCATCACGCACTCGCTCGCCGAACCCCGACGGCCCCTGCCGGCACCGCCGCAGTACGGCGACATCGCGGGCGAGGTCGTCGCGTTCCTGCGCGAACGGGTCGACCGGGCGCTCGCCGCGGGCATCCCCGAGTCGCGGATCATCGTCGACCCCGGCCACGACCTGCACAAGAACACCGTGCACACCCTCGAGCTCACCCGTCGGCTGCCCGAGGTCGTCGCGCTCGGCTACCCGGTCCTCGCCGCGGTGTCCAACAAGGACTTCGTGGGGGAGTCGCTCGGGCGCCCCCGCGGTGAACGGCTCTCCGGATCGCTCGCGGTCGCGACCGTGAGCGCGATGCTCGGCGCCCGGATCGTCCGCATGCACGACGTCGCCGAGAGCGTCGACGCGATGCGCATGGTCGAGGCCACGCTCGGATGGCGCACCCCGGTGGAATCGAGGCACAACACGTGAACGTCCTGCCCCCGTCGATCGCGGACCTGTCCGACGACGACCTGCTCGAGCGCTACACCGCCGACGCCGGCGACCCCTGGCTCCGGGTCAACTTCGTCGCGACGCTGGACGGTTCGGCCTCGGCTGCCGGGGTGTCCGGGGCGCTCGGCGGCGACGACGACCTGCGCGTCTTCGACCTGCTCCGGCGGGTGGCCGACGTCGTGCTCGTCGCCGCCGGCACCGTCCGTGACGAGGGCTACGGGCCGATGGTCCTGCACGACACCGACGTCGCCTGGCGGCGGGCCCACGGCATGCCGGACCACCCCGTGTTCGCGATCGTCACCGGGTCGCTGTCGCTCGACCCGGGGTCTCGGGTGTTCACCGAGGCGCCGGTGCGCCCGATCGTCCTGACGTCGGCGACGGCGGCCGGTTCGCCGACGGGCCGGGCGCTCGCCGAGGTCGCCGACGTCGTGCCCTGCAGCGCGGACGACGACCCGGACTCGGTGGACGCCGGACGGATCCGAGGGCTGTTGGCCGACCGTGGCCTCGGGACGATCCACTGCGAGGGCGGGCCGTCGTTCCTCGGGGCACTCATCGCCGCGGACGCCGTCGACGAGCTGACCCTGACGATCGACCCGTCGCTCGAGGGCGGGGAGGGGCCGCGCATCGCCCGGGGGTCGTCGCCGGAACTCCGGCGGATGCGACCGGCCCACGTGCTGCTCGGCACCGACGGCGTGCTGCTCACCCGGTACGTCCGGGCGCGCTGACCCCGCCCGCGCTGACACCGCCTGCGCTGGCGCCGCGGGTGCGCTGACACCGCTCGCGCGCGGACCGCGGGACGGTCGGGCCCGTGAGCTAGGGTCGGGCGCGTGATCGACATCGTGGCGTCCGGGGTCCTCTTCGACATGGACGGGACCCTCGTCGACTCGACCGCGGTGGTCGAGGCGACCTGGACCCGGTTCGGGAACGCGAACGGCATCGACCCCGACGAGATCCTCGCGTTCTCGCACGGGCGGCAGGCGATCGACACCCTGCGGCGCTTCCTGCCCGACCTGCCCCTCGCCGAGCAGCAGCGGATCGCGGCGGAGCTCGTCGCCGAGGAGACCGCGAGCACCGAGGGCATCCTCGAGATCCCCGGTGCCGTCGCCTTCGTGCAGCGACTCGTCGAGCTCGACGTCCCGGTGGCGCTCGTCACCAGCGCCCCGCGCGACCTCGCCGCGGGTCGGATGGCGGCCGCCGGGTTCGCCGTGCCCGCGGCCTTCGTGCCCTCGGAGGACGTCGAGCACGGCAAGCCCCACCCCGACGGCTACCTGCGCGGTGCCGCTCTGCTCGGCGTCGACCCGGCCGAGTGCGTGGCGTTCGAGGACGCCCCCGCCGGACTCGAGTCCGCCATCGCCTCCGGCGCGACCACGGTCGTCGTGGGTCCCCTCGATCACCCGGTGACGGCCGGCCTGCACCGGGTCCACGGGTACGACGGCCTGACCGTCGAGCCCGACGGCGACGCCTTCCGCATCCACGGCTGAGCGCGGCGCCCGTCCTGCCCGCCCGCGTCCGCCGGCCGGCCGGTCCGGACACCCCGCTCGGCCCGCGCCGAGTGGTCGGGAACCGTCGGCTGCGCCGCCGCCAGCCGACGCTTTGCGACCGCCCGGCGGACGTGAGCGGGGAGTTGCGACCGGCCGGATGGCGGCCTGGAGGCCCGTGGCCGGCCCGCACCGTGCCTCCAGGCCGACGGCGGGCGCGTCCACGACGCCTCGCCCGCCGGTCCGGACACCCCGCCCGGCCCGCGCCGAGTGGTCAGGAACCGTCGGCTGCGCCGCCGCCAGCCGACGCCTTGCGACCGCCCGGCGGACGTGAGCGGGGAGTTGCGACCACCCGACCGGACCCCGAGCCGCCCCTGCGCGCCTACCCAGCCGACGCCGACGACCCTCGGGTGTGTGGCCGGAACGACCGGGCCGCGGAAGGAGCGATCATGGCAACCCTCGACGGCAAGAAGGTCCTCGTCATCACGACGAACTACGGCGTGGAGCAGGACGAGATCGTCGTCCCCACCGAGCAGCTGCGTGAGCGCGGTGCCTCGGTGACCGTGGCGGCGAAGGAGACCGGCACGATCCAGACGCTGGTCGGCGACAAGGACCCGGGGCAGACGCTCGAGCCGGACACCACCATCGCCAGTGTCGACGCCAAGGACTTCGATGCACTCGTGATCCCCGGCGGCACGATCAACGCCGACACCCTGCGCCAGGAGTCCCGTGCAGCGACGCTCGTACAGGCCTTCGCCGAGGCGAGCAAGCCGGTCGCGGCGATCTGCCACGGCCCGTGGACCCTCGTCGAGGCGGGCGTGCTGTCCGGCAAGACCGTCACGTCGTTCCCGTCGCTGCAGACCGACCTGCGCAACGCCGGAGCCGAGTGGGTCGACCAGGAGGTCCAGGTCGACGGCGGCTTCATCACCTCCCGCACCCCGGACGACCTGCCGGCGTTCGTCGACGCGATCGAGAGCGCCCTCACCGCCTGAGCACCGCGCCGCCGAGCGTCTCGACGCCGAGCCGGGTCTCGGCCTGCCGGACACGATGCGCCCCCGGACGCCGACGGTGTGTCCGCCGAGCCGAGTCTCGGCCGGCGCAGGACGCTCGTCCTGTCGCGGCGCGACCGCGTCAGGCGAGCGCCACGGGGCGGGCCGTGCGGAGCACCGCAGGTCCGAGGGTGAGTACACCGTCGGACTCCGGGTCGCACCGCACGCCGCCCCGGCCGCGCATCGCCCGGAACGCCCCGGGGGCCACCTCGTGGTCCATCCAGGCGCAGGGGTTCGCCGCACGGTAGCCACGGAACCGGACCGGCCCGCTACCGGCGTCCGGGGTCACGCTCTCCAACGAGAACGACTCGCCCCGCAGGGCCTCGACGTCGGCACCCCGCAGGAACACGTTCCGCCGGGTCGCAGCGGGGTCGACGGTGGCACCGATCGCCTGGCCGACGGCTTCGAGCCCCTCCAGCCCGATCAGGGTGACGGACGCGTGCACGTGCGCGCGGGCCGCGAAGTACCGGTCGCCGACGATGCCCAGCCCGGCCCGCAGCTCGATCCGGTCGCGTGATTCGTCCGGATCGTCCGCGCCCACCGGCCGTGCACCGTCGGCCGGGCGCCCCTCGTACCGGTGCCGCGGCGAGACGAGCAGCAGCGCGACCTCGACCTCGGTGCGGAACGGCAGGTCGTCGAGACCGGCCCGGTCGCCGAGACCGGCCACGTCGTCTGCGGGAGTCACGCGGCCAACGCTAGCCGGGCCTCCCGGCCCCGTACTGCTCCGTCCACCTGCGGTGACACGCCGTCGTGTTGCCGGGACGCCGTGTTCCCGGCGGAACGCCGCGGAATCGGGCGGCGTCTCGCGCGCGTGGCGGCGTCTCGACGAGACGCCGGCGTCGTGGCCCGCCCGGCCGTGCACTGCTCCGTCCGATTCCCGCCAGTCGGCGTCGGCGGCGCATGTCAGGCTGAGCCCATGACCAGCCCGGACTCCGACGCGCAGCCCGACGCGCTGCACGCCGAACGGCACCGCGCCGTCGCCTCGCGCGACGCGCGCTTCGACGGCCAGTTCGTCACCGCCGTGCACTCCACCGGCATCTACTGCCGGCCCAGCTGCCCGGCCCGCACGCCGAAGGCCTCGGGCGTCACCTTCTACCGCACGAGCGCCGCAGCGCACCTGGCCGGCTTCCGCGCCTGCAAGCGCTGCCTGCCCGAGGCGACCCCCGGCAGCCCCGAGTGGGACCTGCGCGAGGACGTCGCCGGCCGGGCGATGCGACTCGTCCTCGACGGTGTCGTCGAGCGCGACGGTGTCCCCGGGCTCGCCGCACGCGTGGGCTACTCGGAGCGGCAGCTCAACCGCATCATGACGGCCGAGCTGGGTGCCGGGCCGAAGGCGCTCAGCCGGGCGCACCGGGCGCAGACCGCGCGGACCCTGCTCACCTCGTCCGACCTGCCCGTGGCCGACGTCGCGTTCGCCGCGGGGTTCGCCAGCGTCCGACAGTTCAACGACACCGTGCGCGAGGTCTTCGCCGTCACCCCGACCGAACTCCGCGCACGCCGGTCCGGGCGAGGCGACGTCGCCACCGGCGGCTCCGTCGGTGACGGCGCACTGCACGTCCACCTGCCGGCCCGGGCACCCTTCGACGCGCAGGGCCTGCTCGACTGGCACGCGCTGCACGCCCTGCCGGGCACGGAGCAGGTGGACGCCGACCCCGCCGGCCGGGTCACGTCGTACGGGCGGCTGGTCGACCTGCCTGGAGGCCCGGGCTGGTTCAGCGCATCGGCCGCCGTCCCCGACGTGGCCGGGCGGGGCACCGGGATCGACCTGCGCGTGCGGGTCTCCGACCTCTCCGACCTGCCGTCCCTCGTGGCGCGGGTCCGGGCGCTGTTCGACCTCGACGCCGACCCGGTCGCCGTCGACGCCGTCCTCGGAGCCGTGCCCGAGCTCGCCGGACCCGTCGCACGAGTGCCCGGTCTCCGGCTCCCCGGCGCGGTGGACGCGCACGAGATCGTCTTCCGCACCCTGATCGGGCAGCAGGTCTCGGTGGCCGCGGCGCGCACCGCGCAGACCCGGCTCGTGGCCGCACTCGGAGCGACGGTGCCGGACGCCATCCGGCCCGGCGGGCTGCTGTTCCCGTCGGCGGTGGTGATCGCCGAACGCGGGCACGAGGTCCTGCGCGGGCCGGCCGCTCGCGTCGACACGATCCTGCGGGTGGCTGCTGCGCTCGCCGACGGGTCCCTGGTGGTGGACGGTGGGCAGTCCCTCGGTGACCTGCGCGACGGACTCCTCGCCGTGAAGGGCATCGGGCCGTGGACCGCCGACTACGTCGCGCTCCGGGTCCGGCACCACCCCGACATCGTCCTCCACAGCGACCTCGCGGTGCGGAACGGTGCACAGGAACTCGGGCTGCCCGGTACGGCGCGTGAGCTCTCCCTATGGTCGGAGCAGGTGGCCCCCTGGCGGAGCTACCTCACGATGCACTGCTGGCGACCGATCATCGACCGCGCGATGACCGCGACCGCCGGCGCCCGTGCAACCCGTGCCCCCGAGGACCCCCGGAAGGACGACCGATGACCGACGCAACCATCCAGACCCTGGACACCCCCGACGGGCCGTTCACCGTGCTCGAGGACGCCGAGGGCAGGGTCCTCGCCTCCGGGTGGACCGACTCCGTCGAGCGGATCCTCGCCCGCCTGGCCGACCGTCACCGCCCCGACCGCGTGCTCGACGGCGTGGTCGCCTCGGCCGAGGCCGTCGACGCCTTCTACTCGGGCGAGGTCGAGCACGCCATGCAGGTACCGGTCCGGCAGTTCGGCACCGAGCTCTTCACCGAGGGGTGGCGCCAGCTCCGCCGGATCCCCGCCGGCGGCACCCTGACCTACACCGGGTTCGCGGCGGCGATGGGCCGGCCCGACGCCGTGCGGGCGGCGGCGAGCGTGTGCGCCCGGAACGCCCCGGCGCTCTTCGTCCCGTGCCACCGCGTGCTGCGCTCGGACGGCACGCTCGGGGGCTTCGCGTGGGGGCTCGACGTCAAGCGGTCCCTGCTCGAACGAGAGTCGGTCGGCACCACGGCACTCGTCTGACTTGTACAAAACGCTCTAGAATGTACAGGTGAACGAAGTGTCGATCTCCGAAGCCCGTGGCCGTCTGGCGTCGATCATCGACGACGCCCGACACGAACCCGTGTACCTGACCCGGCGCAACAAGCGCGTCGCCGCCGTGGTCGATGCGGCCGTCCTCGACCGGTTGCTCGAGGCGGCAGAGGACCTGGACGACCTGGTCGCCTACGACGAAGCCGTCGCCGAGAGCGCCCGCATCGGTGGCGAGAACGTCGAGTGGGACGACCTCAAGCGCGAACTCGGCCTCGGGTGACGTACTCGGTCGAGGTCATCCCGGCCGCGCAACGCGTCATCCGCAAGCTCCCGCTCGACGGGCGGCGGCGGATCGAGGGGCTCCTCGCCATCCTCGCCGAGCACCCCCGGCCGCCCGCCGCACGCAAGCTCGTGAACCGGCCCGGGTGGCGAGTCCGCTCGGGGGACTACCGACTGATCTACCGGATCGACGACGGCAAGCTCGTCGTGGTGGTCGTCGACGCCGGGCACCGGCGCGAGGTCTACCGGGATCGCTGAGCTGGCAGGCGGCAGGCGGCAGGCGGCAGGCGGCAGCCAGCAGTCGGCAGCGTGCAGCCGTCAGGCGATCGCGCCGCGCAGGCTGTCCACGTGCAGTTCGACGAGCGCCAGGACCCGCTCCGGCGCACGTGCCGTCGGGTCCCACGTGTGCTCGATCGCCAGCCCGTCGATCAGCGCGTGCAGCCGGTCCGCCTCGTCGGTCAGGTCGCGACCGGCGCCGAAGCTGCCGTCCTCACGCAGGATCTCCAGCGCCCGGGTGCACACCCGGCTGACCCCGTCGTTCAGGCGTCGGGCGCTCGCGGCCAGGTGTTCGTCGGTGCGCGCGAGCACGCCGAGCTGCACCTGAGCCAGGATCTCGGTCGTGCGCTCGGCGTCGAGCGGCAGCACCTGGGCGAGGACGTCCAGTGCGAGCGCCCGACCCGTCGAACGCAGGGCGGCGAGCCGAGCGGTGACCCGTTCCTCGATGATCATCAGGCAGTGCTCGCGCAGGGCGTCCTGCGTCGGGAACACACGGCGGAGTGATGCGGGAGCGATGCCGGCCTCGTCCGCGACGTTCCGCACCGACAGCGCGCTCAGGCCGTCCCGCTCCAGGATCCGCAGGCAGGCCGCGGCCACCAGGGATCCCCGTTCCTCGAGGTCGACACGGCGGGACACCGGGTCAGCCTACGGCCGGCTCGCTGCTCCGGCCGGGCTCGCGGCTGCGGAGGTGGCCCGGCGTGGCCAGATCGTGTAGCTGATCGCCCACAGCAGTTCGACGCCCAGCACCACCCCGAGCAGCGCGACCGTGCCCTGCAGTTCGTTCGTGCGCTCCGGGTCCCCGACGACGAGGACGAGTCCGCCGATGATCCCGCCGGCGATCAGCACGGCGAGCGCGGTCCGCAGCACGTCGCCCCAGCACCGGGCCGTGTACCGCCGTCCGCTCAGGCGTTCCGGTGCCGGACCGCCGGCGAACCGGTGCGTGAACCGGACGTCCGCCCACGCGATCATCCGGTGCCCGTACGCGACCGAGAAGCCGATGTAGATCGCCGCGAGTCCGTGGTGCCACGACGCGGTCCCACCGCCGAGCAGGTCGCCCGTGACGACCGCGAGCAGCACGACATCGATCACGGGCGCTGCGACGAGCATCGCCGCTCCCGACCGCGGCCGTCGCAGCAGGTACCGGGTGGTCAGGCCGCCGAGGATCGCGACCCAGAAGGCGATCTCGCAGGCGACGATGGCGATGAGTGTCATGGTTCCCCGTTGCAGCGGCGGTGAGTGTTGAGTACAGGTGTGCTCAAACAGCATGACACGGCGACCACCACGGTGTCGAGCGTGGGGTTCTGCCCCTGGAAGCGGGGGGAGACACGGACTCGCACGCCTGCGACACTCGGAGGACCGGTAATCCGCACGGTCCCCTCCGAGGCCCGACGCATCGCCGTCGACAGCTCGCAAAGGACCCCATGCTCCCTCCAGTCGACCGAACGGTCGTCTCCTCCGACGGCACCACCATCGCCGTCTCCGAGGCAGGGGACGGGCCGGCGGTCGTCGTCGTGGGCGGTGCCTTCGACCACCGGGGGACCCCGTACCTCGACCGCGTGGTCGCCGAGCTCGGCTCGACGCACCGCGTGGTGACCTACGACCGCCGTGGCCGCGGTGCAAGCGGTGACTCGGCGACGTGGGCCATCGAGCGCGAGGTCGACGACCTGCGCGCCGTCGTCGAGAGCATCGGCGCACCGACCACCGCCGTCGGCATCTGCGTCGGCGCCGGTGTCGTCCTGCACGGGCTCGCCACCGGACTGCCCGTCGACGGCGCCGTCCTGTGGGAACCGCCGTACCGCGCCTCGGTCGACCCGCACGCCGACGACGTGGTGTTCGCCGACCTGCTCGACGAACACGTCGGTGCCGGCCGGCGGGCCCAGGCCGTCCGCGGCTTCCTGACCCAGGTGCTCGGGGTCCCGATGGGCCAGGTCACGGCACTGCGGCTCAAGGGGTCGCTCTGGCGCTCCCTGGTCGTCGACGCCCACGTGCTCAGCCGCGAGGTCCGGGTGCTGAACGGCCTCGCCGTGCCCGAGCGGGTCGCTGCCGCCGTGGGTGTGCCGGTGCTCGTCGGTGCCGGTGGCGACGGACTCGAGTGGATGCGTCGTGCGGCCCGCGCCCTCGTCGACGCGGTGCCCGGTTCGGAGTACGCCGAGGTGCCCGGGCAGGGACACGTCCCCGCCCCGGCGGCCCTCGGAGCCCTGATCGACCGCGTCCGGAGCCGGATCGCCTCGCCCAGCAGCTGACTGCGAGAGGATGAGCGGGTGAACGCACCCCGCCTCGGTCTCCTGCTCGACGTCGACGGACCCATCGCCAGCCCGGTCTCCCGCACCATCGCGATCCCGAGCATCGTCGCGGACCTCGTCGCGCTCGCCGCCGAGGGCATCCCGATCGTGTTCAACACCGGGCGCAGCGACGCGTTCATCCGCTCCGAGGTCGTCGGCCCGCTGCTCGCCGGTGGCCTCGCCGAGGGCGGGCGGGTCCATGCGGTCTGCGAGAAGGGCGCCGTGTGGTGCTCGATCGGTCCGCAGTACGACGGCGGCATGGGTGAACTGACGGTCGCCGAGGACCTCGCGCTGCCGCGGGACTACGCCGACGAGATGCGCGAGCTGGTCCGCGACGAGTACGCCGACCTGGTGTTCTTCGACGAGACGAAGCGCGCCATGGTGTCGATCGAGCAGCGCGTCGAGGTGCCGAACGCCACCTACCTGGCCCGCCAACCGGAGTTCGACGCGAAGGCCATGGCCGCGCTCGAGCGTCGCGGGCTCGGTGTCCGCCGACTCGACGACGTCCGACCCGACGCCGACGGTGCCGTGCAGTGGCGCATCGACCCCACGATCATCTCGACCGACGTCGAGTCCGACCGCAGCGGCAAGGACCTCGGGGCCGAGCGCTCGCTCGAGCTCCTCGGGCAGGACGGCGAGCTCCCGGTCACCTGGCGCACCGTGGGGGACTCCCGCAGCGACTACGCCATGGCGGACTGGCTGCACGCCCACGGCCACGAGGTCGCGCACGTCGACGTCCGTCCCGCCGACGGGGTGCCGGCCACGCCGTACCCGGTGCTCACCGCGCCCGACGGCGTGATCCACGACGAGGCCGGCGCCCGGTTCCTGGCGGACTGGCGCGCCGGCCGCTGACGCGACCGCGGCACTGGACGCACCCGTCAGCCGACCGAGCGGTGGCTGCCGGGCCGGTGCCGCGCCTCCTGGCCGTCGCCGGACCGGGCCACCGTCCGGGCGGACGCTTTGCGTGACACAGTGGTACACCAGTACCCTTCCGAGGTCCGCCGCCAGCCGATGACGGGATCCACCCCATGGCAACGAAGCTCCGCATCAAGTCGATCGAGGCCTCCCTGGCCGACTCCGAGGAGCAGGGCAGGTCCCTGAAACGCTCCCTGAAGACGTTCGACATCGCCGCGATGGGGATCGCGGTCGCCGTCGGCGCCGGCATCTTCTCGGTCGGCGCGAACGCCGCCGCGAACTTCGCAGGGCCCGGCGTCATCATCTCCTTCCTGCTCGCCGCCGTCACCTGCGGCCTGGCGATCATGTGCTACGCCGAGTTCGCGTCGACGATCCCCGTCGCCGGCTCCGCGTACACGTTCACGTACGCCACGATGGGTGAGCTGCTCGCCTGGATCGTGGGCTGGGACCTCATCCTCGAGACCCTCACCGCCAGTGCCGTCATCGCGAAGTACTGGGGCATCTACCTCAGCACCGCGTTCGACGTCTTCGGCATCACCCTGCCGAGCACGATCCAGCTCGGCCCGATCCCCTTCACCTGGGGTCCGGTGCTCATCGTCGGGATCTTCACGGTGCTCCTCGCCTTCGGCACCCGCCTGTCGTCGCGGGTGTCGGCGGTCATCACCGTCATCAAGGTCGCGATCGTCGTGTTCGTCATCGTCGCCGGCGCGTTCTTCGTCAAGGCCGCGAACTTCACGCCGTTCATCCCGCCGGCCGAGCCGGCCAAGGGCGCCGAGGGCAGCGTCTGGACCCAGTCGCTCGTGTCCTGGTTCACCGGTGCCGAGCCCGCCCAGTACGGGGTCTTCGGCCTGCTCGCCGCGGCGTCCCTGGTGTTCTTCGCCTTCATCGGCTTCGACGTCGTCGCCACCAGCGCGGAGGAGACCGAGAACCCGCAGAAGACCCTGCCCCGCGGCATCTTCATCGGCCTCGGCATCGTGACCCTGCTCTACGTCGGTGTCAGCATCGTCATCACCGGCATGGTCTCGTACCAGCGCCTGGCAGAGGAGAAGGCGCCGTCCCTGGCGTCGGCGTTCGACATCGTCGGGCTGCCGTGGGCCGCCGGCATCATCGCCATCGGGTCCCTGATCGGTCTGACCACCGTCGTCATGGTGCTGCTGCTCGGCCTGTCCCGCATCGTCTTCTCGATGAGTCGTGACGGCCTGCTGCCCCGCTGGTTCTCGAAGACCAACCCGAAGACGCAGACCCCGGTGCGCGTGCAGGTCGTCGCCGGTGTCGTCGTGGCGCTGCTGGCCGGGTTCACCGCGGTCGACAAGCTCGAGGGCATGATCAACATCGGCACGCTGTCCGCGTTCGTCCTGGTGTCGATCGGCATCGTCGTGCTGCGTCGTTCGCGGCCCGACGCCCCGCGGGCCTTCCGGGTGCCGTGGTCGCCGGTGCTGCCGATCATCTCGGCGGTGCTGTGCTTCTGGCTGATGCTGAACCTCGAGGTCGAGACCTGGCTCCGGTTCGTCGTCTGGCTGGCCATCGGCTTCGTCATCTACTTCGGCTACAGCCGTCGCCACAGCCGCGTCGGCCAGCGCATGCAGTAGGGCGGTTCCGCAAGACACCGGTGTTCGCACGTTGCACACCCGCACAACGCGGTTCGACGTGTGGACACCGGTGTTTTGCTGCCCGCCTGTCCGCCGCGCCGCCGCCGCGCCGCGCCGCCGCCGCGCGGCTCCGCGTCGCTACGCGCCGACGAGCAGGAGCACGCCGAACGCGAGCATCACGACGGCGACCAGGCCGTCGAACACCCGCCAGGTCAGCGGCTTCTCGAACAGCGGCCGCAGCAGGCGTCCGCCGAACCCGAGCGCCCCGAACCACAGGCAGCTCGCCGTGACGGCACCGATCGTCCAGAGCCACCGGTCGTCCGCACCCTGCTGGTTCGCCACCGACCCGAGGAACACCAGCGTGTCCAGGTAGACGTGCGGGTTCGCCCACGTGAAGACGAGCATGGTCAGCACCGCCGTCCGCATGGTCACCACCTGGCCGGGAGGCGCGGTGCGCGTCCGCCCCGCCGCTACCGTCGTGCCGGTGGTCGCGTCGATCCCCGCGTCCGCGTCGGCACCCATCACACCGTCGTCGGTCGCTTCGTCGGCCACCCGCATCGCGTCCCCCGAGGGTCGCAGCGCACGCCGCGCCGCGAGCACCCCGTACGTGAGCAGGAACGCGGCCCCGACGAACCGGACCACCAGGAGCGCCACGGGGAACCGTTCGACCACGGCCCCGACCCCGAGCACCCCGGCGACGATGAGCAGCGCATCCGAAGCGGCGCACACCACGACGGCAGCGGCCACCACCCGGACTCCGGCGCTCACGGCCAGGCGCAACAGGTAGGTGTTCTGCACACCGATCGCGACGATCAGTGCGAGTCCGGTGCCGAGGCCGGAGAGCAGGGGCAGGAGCGCGGTCACGCTCCGACGCTAGAGCCAGGCGCCGGTGCAGTACAGCTCACGTTCCTGCAGCACCGTAAGCTCAGCTGCATGGTCCGGTTCCAGCGCGAGCACCTCGAGACGCTGCTCGCCGCCGTCGACCACGGCACGCTCGACGCGGCGGCCCGCGCGCTGGCGATCACCCCGTCGGCGGTCTCGCAGCGGATCAAGTCCATGGAGCAGCAGGTCGGCCGGGTCCTGCTCCAGCGCACCACCCCGGTGCGCCCGACCGCGGACGGCGCAGTGGTGCTCCGGCACGCACGGCAGGTCCGGCTGCTCGACGAGGAGACCTCCCGAGCGCTCGGCGGTGGATCATCGGTGGTGCCGTCGATCCCGCTGGCCGTGAACGCCGACTCGCTCGGCACCTGGTTCCTCGACGCCCTCGCCCTCGTCCGAGCCGACACCGAGGTGGTCTTCGACCTGCACCGCGAGGACCAGGACCGCACCGCCGAACTGCTCCGCGCCGGCACGGTGATGGGTGCCGTGACGGCCGAGGCGGATCCGGTGCAGGGCTGCTCGTCGGTGCCGCTCGGCATCGACCGGTACCGGGCGGTGGCGTCCCCGGCGTTCGTCGCCCGTTACCTCGGCGACACCGGCACCGAGCGGCGGATGCTCCGGCGGCTCGACGAGGTCCCGCTCGTCGACTACGACCGCGACGACGACCTGCAGCAGGGGTACCTGCGGCAGGTCCTCGGACACGCTCCCGGAGGCCCGCGCCACTTCGTCCCGACCTCTGCCGACTTCGCCCGTGCGGTCACGCTCGGGTTCGGGTGGGGGCTGCTGCCCGAGGCGCAGTGCCTCGAGGCGATCGACCGCGGTGTCCTGGTCGAGCTGGCCCCGGGCCGGCACGCGGACGTGGCGCTGTGGTGGCAGCGCTGGAACCTGGCGTCACCGCTCCTCGAACGGGTCACCGACGCCGTCCGTGCGACCGCCTCGTCGCGCCTGCACCCCGCGCGTCAGGTCTGACAGCGCGGACACCAGTACGTGTCGCGCAGGGTGAGTTCCGAGTCGCCGAGTTCGCCGTGCCGGATCGGGGTCCCGCACCGCAGACACGGTTTGCCGGCACGGCCGTAGACCCAGAACCGTCGTCCCGGACGGTCGACACCGGTGGTGACGCGGGCACTGCGGTCGCGGTTCGCCAGGATCAGTCGGCTGGCGAGCGTGATCGTCCGCGCCGGGTCCGGCACCTGCCCGACCGGACGCGTCGGCAGCACACCGCGCAGGAAGCAGAGTTCGTTCCGGTACACGTTGCCGAGCCCGGCGAGCACCCGCTGGTCGAGCAGCGCCAGCCCGACCGGGCGCTCGGGGTCCTCGGTCAGGTTGGCGAGCGCCAGGTCGGCGTCCCAGTCGGGGCCGAGCAGGTCGGGCCCCAGGTGTCCGACGACCTCGGACTCCTGGTCGCGGGGGACGACCTCGAGCACCCCGAGCGCGAAGCCGACGGTGGAGACCCCCTCGGCGTCCAGGATCGCCCGGGCCTGGTGGGCCGGCCGTCGCCAGCGGTCACCGGGCGCGTAGACGTCCCACCGACCCTCCATCTTCAGGTGCGAGTGCACGGTCAGGTCGCCGATCCGGTGCAGCAGGTGCTTGCCGCGGGGGACGACCTCGTCGACGGTGCGGCCGACCAGGTCGAGCGTCGCGAACGCGGGGACCCGGAAGTCGCTCTTCGTCAGGACCTTGCCCGCCAGCGCCGTGTGCAGGCGGCGAGCCGCCCGGTAGACGGTGTCGCCTTCAGGCACGGGTCACCTCCGACGGGCGCCCGCAACTCGTCCGGACGGCACGGGGCACTTCCGGCACGTGGTCGCTGCGCTGCCGGGAGGCGCGGCTCGCCTCACACACGGAGCCGCAGCCCCTGCGGGGTCGCCGTGAACCCCGCGGCCCGGAGTGCGCCGCCGAGCGGCGTCTCGAGCACGAAGTCCCCGTCGACCCGTTCGACCGAGAGCTTGCGCAGCCCGGTCCGGACGATGCCGGCGATGGAGGCGGCCGCGGCAGCGAGGTCGGCGGCGTCGTCGGTGAAGGTCAGCACCGACTTGCCACCGCGCTCGACGTACACGGTGAGCTTGCCGTCGACGGTCGTCACGAGGGCGCCCGCCTTCCGCCCCGGCCGGTGGCCCCGAGTGGTCTTCGCGCCGCTCGCCGCACCGCTGCCGAGGGTGCTCTCGGCCCCGGCGGCATCGTCAGCCCCGACGCCTGGATCGGCGTCGCCCGTCGGCCACGGCAACGAGGCCCCGAACGGGTTCGCCGGGTCCGTCGCGGCGAGCGTGAGCGCCTCGCGCTTCCGGTCCGGATCGTCGCGCTCGTCGTCGCCGAGTTCGCGGGCGTAGGTGCGCAGCCGGTCGACGGTCGGGCCGGTGGCGAACTGAGCGGCACCGAGCCCCTCGACGAAGTACCCGCGACGAGCCCGGCCGGACTCCTCGAAGCGCGAGAGCACCCGGTACACCCCGGCGAAACCACCCCGGACGCCCTCGACCTGCACGGCACCGCGGGTGACGACGCCGTAGCGTTCGAGCAGCTGTTCGGCGGTCGCGGCCGCCCGCACGGTCGAGTCGGACTCGGCCAGCGGCAGCAAGGACCACCGGCCCCCGACCGACGGCGGCCCGGACTGTGTCGGCATCGTCGGACGCCGACGGCCGCGGTAGGCCCGAGCACGCGGAGCACTCGAGCTCTTCGCCTTGCCGCCGAGCATCGAGCGCAGCGGGGCGAACGTGTCGTTCGTGATCTGCCCCGCCCAGACCAGGTCCCACAGCGCGGTGGTGAGCGCCTGGTCGTCACTGCTGCCCACGGCCTGGCCCAACTGCCGGAAGAAGTACGCGCCACCGCCCGCCAAGGCCCCGAGCACGTCCCGCTGCAGCTCGGTCGTCTCGTCGCCGGAGGGCTCGGCGAGCGTCGTCGCCGCGGTGTCGGCCAGGTGCAGGCGAACCCAGCCGTCATTGCCCGGCAGGGTGCCACCGCCGGACCACAGGACCTCGCCGGTGGCGGTGAGTTCGTCGAGCATGCTCGTCGAGTAGTCGGTCACGCGCGACGGCAGCACCAGGGTCTCCCAGGCGCTGGCGGGCAGGGCGACCCCGGCGAGCTGGTCGATCACCTGCAGGACGCCGTCGACGCCGCGGAGCCCACCGCCGGTCCCGGGGGTCTGCACGTGCTGCCACGCGGGCAGGAACCGGGCGAGGGTGTCCGGCGAGACCGGTTCGACCTCGTGCCGCAGCGCTGCGAGGGACTTCGTGCGGATCCGGCGCAGGACCTCGGCGTCGCACCACTCGGCACCCTGGCGGTCGGGGCGGAACTCGCCCTCCACCACCCGGCGGTCGGCGACGAGTCGGCGCAGGGTGTCCTGCACGACGGCGATGCCCAGACCGAGTCGCCCGGCGGCTTCGTGCGCGGAGAACGGCCCGTGCGATCGGGCGTAGCGTCCGATCAGGTCACCGAGGGGGTCGGCCACGGGCTCGACGAACGCCGTGGGCACACCGATGGGCAGCGGGACCCCGAGGGCGTCCCGCAGACGGGCGGCGTCCTCGATCACGGCCCAGCGCGTCGCCCCGGCGTGCGAGAACGAGAGCACCCGGCGGTCACGCTCGAGGACCTGCAGCGTGCTGCGCAGTTCGGCGGTGGCCGCTGGACGGTCGGCGGTGTCGGCGAGCCAGCTCCGGTCGACCGCTTCGTCGAGGTCGAGCGCGCCGACGAGCCGCAGCACGTCCACGAGCCCCTCGGCGTCACGGGCACGGCGGTCCGGCGAGAGCCGCTGCAGGTCGCGCTCCACCGAGGCGATGACCGCCGGGTCGAGCAGCTCGCGCAGCTCCGCACGTCCGAGCAGCTCGCCGAGCAGCGTCGAGTCGAGCGACAGGGCCGCTGCCCGGCGTTCGGCGAGCGGGGTGTCGCCCTCGTACATGAAGGCCGCGACGTACCCGAACAGGATCGAGCGGGCGAACGGCGACGGCTGCTCGGTCTCCGTCTCGACCAGGCGGATCCGGCGTCCGGCGATGTCGTCGGCGATCCCGAGCAGCGCGGGCACGTCGTAGACGTCCTGCAGCACCTCGCGCACGGTCTCGAGCACGATCGGGAACGTCGGGTACTTCTGCGCGACCTCGAGCAGCTGCGAGGCCCGCTGCCGCTGCTGCCAGAGCGGCGACCGCTGCCCGGGGTTCCGTCGGGGCAGCAGCAGGGCGCGCGCCGCGCACTCGCGGAACCGCGCGGCGAACAGTGCCGAGCCGCCGACCTCGTCCGTGACCAGGGCTTCGAGGTCGTCGCGCTCGAACACGAACAGGTCGGCACCCGGCGGCTCGGCATCGGTCTCCGGGATGCGGACGACGATGCCGTCGTCGGCCGCCATCGCGTCACCGTCGATGCCGTGCCGTTCGCGCAGCCGTGCGGCGACGGCCAGTGCCCACGGCGCGTGCACCTGCATGCCGTAGGGCGAGTGCAGGATGAGCCGCCAGTCCCCGAGCTCGTCACGGAACCGCTCGATGACGAGCGTGGTGTCGTTCGGCACGTGACCGGTGGCCGCGCGCTGGTCGCGCAGGAAGGTCAGCAGGTTGGTGACGGCGCGCTCGTCCAGTCCACCGGCGGCGACGCGGGCGCGGGCGTCCTCGTCCGAGGCGCCCTCGACCTCGCGCACGAACGCACCGGTCGCCCGGCCGAGCTCGGCGGGCCGGCCGATGCCGTCGCCCTTCCAGAACGGCACACGTCCGGGCTGCCCGAACGCCGGGCTCACGACGACGCGGTCGTGGGTGATCTCCTCGATCCGCCAGCTCGTCGCACCGAGGGCGAAGACGTCGCCCACGCGCGACTCGTAGACCATCTCCTCGTCGAGCTCGCCGACGCGGGACGCCTTCTCGCCGACCATGAAGACGCCGAACATGCCGCGGTCGGGGATCGTCCCGCCGCTCGTCACCGCGAGTCGCTGCGCACCGGGGCGCCCGGTCAGGGTGCCGTGCACGCGGTCCCAGACCAGCCGTGGCCGGAGTTCGGCGAACTCGTCGCTCGGGTACCGGCCCGTGACCAGGTCGAGCGTCGCCTCGAACGCCGATCGGGGCAGACCGCTGAACGGGGCGCTCCGCCGCACGAGCTCGAACCAGTGCTCGACGTCGAGGGTGTCGATCGCCCCGGCGGCCACGGTGTGCTGCGCCAGGACGTCGAGCGGGTTCGCCGGCACCGAGATCGACTCGATCTGACCCGTGACCATCCGCTCGACCGTGACCGCGCTGTTGACCAGGTCGGCCCGGTGCTTCGGGAACAGCACGCCGCGGGAGATCTCACCCACCTGGTGGCCGGCGCGACCGACGCGCTGCAGGCCGCTCGCGACCGACGGCGGCGCCTCGACCTGGACGACCAGGTCGACCTCGCCCATGTCGATGCCGAGCTCGAGTGAACTCGTCGCGACGACGCACCGCAGCCGACCGGACTTCAGGTCGTCCTCGATGATCGCGCGCTGGTCCTTCGACACCGAGCCGTGGTGTGCGCGGGCGAGCACCGGGACCGAGGCGTCCGAGCCCCCGCCACCCGTCTGCCCGGACCCGCCGATCAGCTGCGCCGGCGGTCGCTTGGCCCCCTGGGGTGCGACGGCGTGCGCCGAGGTGCGGGCCGGTGACTGCGGTCGGCCCCGCGCCGCGGGGAGCCCGTCGTCGTCCGGGGACGCCCCAGCCGGCACCAGCACGCCGTCACCGGCGGCGGCGAGCACGCGTTCCTCGTGGATCTCGTTGAGCCGCGCCGTGAGCCGTTCGGCCAGCCGCCGCGAGTTCGCGAACACGATGGTCGAGCGGTGTTCCTCGATCAGGTCGACGACACGTTCTTCGACGTGCGGCCAGATCGACCCGTTCGTCGGCGACTCGGACGCGTCCGCGCCGACCGGCGGCGCCCCGAGCTCGGTCATGTCGTCGACGGGCACGACGACCCGCAGGTCGAAGGTCTTCTGCGCGGGCGGCGCGATGATCGTCACCGGTGCACGGCCGCCGAGGAACCGCGCGACCTCTTCCGGCGGGCGGACGGTCGCCGACAGCCCGATACGCTGCACGGGCTTGTCGAGCAGGTCGTCGAGGCGCTCGAGCGACACGGCCAGGTGCGCGCCGCGCTTGGTCGAGGCGACCGCGTGGACCTCGTCCACGATGACCGTGTCGACGTTGACCAGGGTCTCGCGCGCCTGAGAGGTGAGCATCAGGTAGAGCGACTCGGGCGTGGTGATGAGGATGTCCGGCGGCTGGCGCAGGAGCTTCTGGCGGTCGGACGACGGGGTGTCGCCGCTGCGGACCCCGACCGTGACGTCCGGCGGTTCGGTGCCGAGGCGCCGAGCGGTCTGGGTGATGCCGACGAGCGGGCTCCGCAGGTTGCGCTCGACGTCGACGCCGAGGGCCTTGAGCGGCGAGACGTAGAGCACCCGCGTGCGCTGCTTCGCCGGCGGACGGTCCGTCGCGCTGATGAGTCGGTCGATCGACCACAGGAACGACGCCAGGGTCTTGCCGGAGCCGGTCGGGGCGATCACGAGTGCGTGCTGCCCGGTCGAGATGGCGTCCCACGCCCCGGCCTGCGCCGGCGTCGGTGCGTCGAAGGCGCCGCGGAACCACTCGGTGGTCGCGGGGGAGAAGCGCTCGAAGACGTCCGTCATGGTCCGTCCCATCCTGCCCCCCACCACCGACAGCAGGCCGGGCGCGCGTACCCCTTGACGGAACGATAGTTAACGACCTATCGTGAACACATCGCGATACGACGAAGACGATCAGGTCAGACCGATCGCGAGCCGACTCAGCACGATGAAAGGACTCCTCATGCGCCCCTCGTATGACGACGACAGCAACACGTCCCCCCGCGACCAGCGCGGGTTCGGCCCGCGCGGCCCCCGCTTCGGCGGCGCGCGGCAGCACCACGGCGCCGGCTTCCCCGGCCGTGACCGCGGTGACCACGACCACGGCGGCCGCGGCTTCGGTGGCCGCGGGTTCGGCCCCGGCTTCGGTCCGGGCATGGGCTTCGGCCCCGGTTTCGGCGGGCCCGGTTTCGGCCGCGAACGCCGTCGCCGCGGTGACGTCCGCCTCGCGATCCTCGGTCTGCTGGCCGAGGGCCCGCAGAACGGGTACGCCGTGATCAAGACCATCGCCGAGCGCACCGGCGGCGCCTGGAAGCCGAGCCCCGGCTCGGTCTACCCGACGCTCCAGCAGCTCGTCGACGAAGACCTCGTGGTCTCGTCGGGCGACGGCCGCAAGACGCTCTTCGAGCTCACCGACGCCGGCAAGGCCGAGACCGAGGCCAAGGCCGACGAGATCGCTGCGGCACTCGACGGGGCCCCGGGTATCCCGGACGCCCAGCGCGAGTTCTTCGAGGCGCTCCGGAAGACCATGGGCGTCCTGCAGATGTACCGCAGCACCGCGACCGAGGAACAGGCCAAGGCCGCCACGGCCAAGGTGGACCAGCTCCGCAAGGACCTGCTCCAGATCCTCGCCGACTGACGGACGTCACCGCGTAACGGACAGGAGGCCCGGTGCCAGCTGGCACCGGGCCTCCGGTCCGTCGTCGTGCGCCTACCCGGCGTCGACGAAGGCCGCCACGTCGGCCAGTTCCGCCGTCGACACGGCGTGCGGCAGGCCCGCGTAGGTGCGGTCGGTCACGTCGGTGTGGGCTGCGGCCCACGCCTGCGTCCGGGCGGTGGCCTCGGGCGGGATCACCGGGTCGATGTCGCCGTGCCCGAGGAACACCCGCGGCCGCACGGCCGACACGGCCTCGTCCCGCGAGTCCGAGACGCCCGGCACGACGAACCCCGACAGCGACACCGCGAACGCGAACGCCGCGGGCCGGGCGCGCAGGAGCTGGAGCGCCATCGAGCCGCCCTGCGAGAACCCGAGCAGGCCGATCCGCGGGTGGTCGGCGGCGACGGAGTCGATCCAGTCGAGCACCTCGGCGGCGACGGCGTCGACCGCCTCCGGCGCTAGGGAGCCGGGCGTGCCGAGTGGGTACCAGCTGAAGCCGGGCCCCCACGCCGTCGGCGCCCGGAGCGACGCGACGGTCCACGCAGGCGGCAGCGCGGGGGCGAGCCCGAGCAGGTCGTGCTCGTTCGACCCCACCCCGTGCATCGCCACGAGCAGGGGTGTCCCCCGCCGGTCCGGGGCACTCCGTGTCCACTGCACCAGGTCCGCATCGATCATGTGGACAACGGTAACCATCCCCAACCCCCGCGCCTTCCGCCGAACTCGCCGCCGTGCCTGGTAGACACGGTGCATGTCCTCGCTGCGCACCCCCGATCCCGACTCCGGCTGGCTGTCCGACGAGGAGCTCGCGAACGTCCGCCGTCGTCTGCCGATCTGCTACGTCGAGGCGGTCCCCGTCCGCACCGACGGCCTCGGCGTCGTGACCGAGGTCGGCGTGCTGCTGCGTGTCTCCCCGAGCGGTTCGATCGCCCGCACCCTGGTGTCCGGTCGCGTGATGTTCGGCGAGTCGATCCGCACCGCACTGTTCCGCCACCTGGAGAAGGACCTCGGGCCGATGGCGTTCCCGCAGCTGCCCTCGAGCCCCACGCCGTTCACCGTGGCCGAGTACTTCCCGCTGCCCGGCGCCTCGGTGTACACCGACGAGCGGCAGCACGCGATCTCGCTGGCGTACGTCGTTCCCGTCACGGGGACGTGCGAACCCCGGCAGGACGCCCTCGAGCTCACGTGGATGAGCCCGATGGAAGCCGCGTCCGACGCCGTCGCCGACGAGATGGAAGGCGGCCGCGGCGCACTGCTCCGTGCCGGCCTGGCATCGGTCGGCGCCCTGCACTAACCCGACCGGGGTGTCCACGCCGTGCGCACGACGAAGCCCCCGGATCCGATCGGATCCGGGGGCTTCGCAGCGCGGTCGCGAACCGGCTTAGTGCTTGTCGTCCTTGAAGCTGTCGGCGACGCCGTGCGCGGCGTCCTTGACGTCGGTGACGCCCTGCTTCGCCGAGGCCTTGCCCTGGTCGGTCTGGCCTTCGGCCTTCAGCCGGTCGTTACCGGTCGCATTGCCGGTGGCTTCCTTGACCTTGCCTGACGCCTTCTCAGCGGCGTTCTTGATGTCATCGATGCCAGCCATAGGCACTCCTTCCAGAAGCGGACGTGTTCCCCGTCAGCCGCTTGCGCGGCATCCGGTGAGTGAGACCGTACGCCCGTCGGAGTCCCTCACCCCCAGCCCCCGCCAAGGTTCGCCCGAGCCCCGACGCGGAACACCGGTGTTCACGGAACACACCCCGGGATGCGGGGGTTCGAAACGTGAACACCGGTGTCTTGCGGACTCAGACCGCGCAGGTCAGTGGCGGTCGGCAGCGCCGGCCGGACGGGAGGCGCGGCGCGAGCCACCACGACGGTTGCCGCCCGACTCGTTGCCGGACCGACCCGCGGCGTAGCCGCCCTCGGACGACCACACGGCCGACGAGCCGCCGCGCACGACGTCGCTGCTGCCCGAGCGACGGTTGCCGCCGCTGCGGCGACCACCGGTCGAACCGGCGGCCGCGGCACCGGAGCGCCCGGCACCCTCGGTCCGCGCGCCACGGGCCGGACGGCCCTGACGGCCCCCGGCCGAACCGGCGGACTCGCCAGCCGAGCCGGAGCGCGCGGGCTGCGCCGCGCCTCCAGACCGACCGCCGCGACCACGGCGACGACCGCCGCCGTCACCGGCGGACTCGGCCGAGCGCTGCTTGGGCTGACGCTGCTGGGTGGGCTGCTCCTCGGCGACGTGGCGGATCGGAGCGACCTCGCCGACGAGCGCGGTGACGGCCGGGGAGGTCGCCGTGACGTGCTGCGGGGTGACCTTGATCGCGGCAGCACGCATCATCTGCGCGACGTCGCGACGCTCGGCGGGCATCGTCACCGTGACGACGTCACCGGACGAACCGGCACGCGCCGTGCGGCCCGAGCGGTGCAGGTACGCCTTGTGCTCGGTGGGCGGGTCGACGTGCACGACGAGCTCGACGTTGTCGACGTGCACACCGCGGGCGGCGACGTCGGTGGCGACGAGCACCAGGGCCTCGCCGGAGGAGAACTTCGCGAGGTTGCGCTCACGGGCACCCTGCGACAGGTTGCCCTGCAGGTCGACGGCCGGGATCCCCTGGCTGCTGAGCTGCTTGGCCAGGCGCTTGGCGTGGTGCTTCGTGCGCATGAAGAGGATGCGGCGACCGTTGCCCGAGGCGAGGGCGCTCACGAGGTGCTTCTTCGCGTCGGCGTCGGCGACCTCGAACAGGTGGTGGGTCATCGCCTCGACGGGGCTGTTCGCCTCGTCGACGGAGTGCATCACCGGGTTGTGCAGGAACTTCTTGACGAGCTTGTCCACGCCGTTGTCGAGCGTGGCGGAGAACAGCAGTCGCTGCCCGTTCTCGGGCGTCGCCTGCATGATCTTGGTCACGCCGGGCAGGAAGCCCATGTCGGCCATGTGGTCGGCCTCGTCGAGGACGGTGACCTCGATGTCGCCCAGGTTCACGTGGCCCTGCTGCATGAGGTCGGCGAGGCGACCCGGGCAGGCGACCACGACGTCGACGCCGCCGCGCAGGGCGTCGACCTGGCGACCCTGACCGACGCCACCGAAGATGGTCGTGGTGTTGAGGCCCATGGCCTTGGCGAGCGGGGCGAGGGCGACGTCGATCTGCGTCGCGAGCTCACGGGTCGGCGCGAGCACCAGGGCGCGGGGGCGGCCGGCGCGGCGCTTGCGGCCGCTGGCGGCGAGGCGGGCGACGAGCGGGATCGCGAAGGCGATGGTCTTGCCGGAGCCGGTGCGGCCGCGGCCGAGGACGTCCTTGCCCTGCAGGGAGTCCGGGAGGGTGTCCGCCTGGATGGGGAACGCCATGTCCTTGCCCTGGTCGGCGAGGACGGAGACCATCGGCGTGGGGACGCCGAGGTCGGAGAAACGGATGTCTTCGGTGGTCATGGTGACCTTTCGAGCCGGAGCAGTCCGGCTGTGGGCGCGCTCTGAGGCAGCGCGCGGGCGGGATGCGCGCCAACGGATGTGGCTGGCGCAGTCGCCGCAGCAGAGAAGCCTGGGCACCTTCGTGAGGTGCTCGATCATCGACCGGAGTCTGGAGACAGCTGGTCGGGAGTTCGGGGCGTCCGTACGACGCACGAGGCGATCGGCGCCTCGAGTACGACCAGCATAGCGTGCACATCCCCGGAACGGCGAGGGCGGGGTCGTTCGCCCGTGGCGTGCGAGGATTCCGGGGTGCGCACGCGATCCGTCCTGTTGACCACCGCGATGGCCCTGGTGGCCGTCCTCGGCACCGCCGGCTGCGCCGAGGCCGCCACGACCAGCGCAGCCGGGAGCTACCGCAACCTGCCGACCTCGGGTCGCGTGGACTACCAGCTCGGCGGCGGGTACACCCCGCCCTCCGGCGTGACGATCGTCGAGCGCGACAGCACCGACCGCCCGGCGAAGGGCAAGTACAACATCTGCTACGTCAACGGGTTCCAGACGCAGCCCGAGGCCGCCAGCACGTGGAAGAAGTCGTACCCGTCGGCGATCCTCCGCGATCGTGCGGGCAAACCGGTGTCGGACCCGGGGTGGCCGGACGAGATGCTCCTCGACACCCGGACCGCGGCCAAGCGTGCCCTGATCACGAAGGTGCTCGCGAAGACCGTCGCCCGCTGCGGTGACCGCGGGTTCGACGCGGTGGAGTTCGACAACCTCGACTCGTGGACCCGGAGCGGCAAGCGGCTCACCCGCGCCGGCAACCTGGCGCTCGCGAAGTCGCTCGTCGCCGAGGGGCACCGGCACGGCCTGGCCGTCGGGCAGAAGAACACCCCGCAGCTCGGGGCGTCCGGTAGGAAGCAGACCGGGTTCGACTTCGTCCTCGCCGAGGAGTGCGTGCAGTACCGGGAGTGCGCCGCGTACACGAAGGCCTACGGCGGACGGGTCATCGACGTCGAGTACTCGGACACCCTCGAGGGCTCGTGGGCGTCGGTCTGCGGGCTGGGGAGCCGTCCGGCCATGACGATCCTGCGTGACCGTGACCTGGTGACCCCGGAGGACGACACGTACGTGTACGAGCACTGCTGAGCGCTCGGAACGGTTCTTCCCAGAACGCCTGCGATGCCTGGTCGAATCGGGCGTACCGGGTCAGAACTTCCGACCGGGTACGCCCGGAACGACCAGGTACGCCCGGAAGCGCCAGCCAGCCAGCCGCGCCCGCCAGCGCTACGCCGGCCAGGCCTCCCGCAACGCGGTCGCCGCCTGGTCGGCCGACAGCCCCGCCGAGCGGGCCGCAGCGGCCAGGGCGCGAGCGGCCTCGGCCACGGCGTCCGGTACCTCCGCCGGTCGCACCACACGGGTGCCGGCGCCCCGTGCGGTGTGCACGAGCCCGGCCTCCTCGAGCAGCTGGTAGGCCTTCGCGACGGTGCCGGCGGCGAGCCCGAGCTCGTCCGCCAGCCCTCGGACGCTCGGCAGCCGTTCGCCGTCCACCAGGTACCCGGCGGTGATCTGCGCGGCGATCTGCGATCGGACCTGCTCGAACGGCGGCACGCGGCCACCGACGTCGAGGGCGACGAGTCCTGTCATGCGTTCCACCCTAGAAGTCGTACTGCTCGCCGACGGGGATCGGGACCGGCACGGTGTTGCCCGGAGGCGCGAGCGGGCACGCCCACGCCGGGTCGTACGCGCACGACGGGTTGTAGGCGAAGTTGAAGTCGAGCACGAGCGACCCGAGGTCGTCGCCGCCCAGGTCCGAGCCCTTGATGGTGTCGAGCAGGTAGCGTCCGCCGCCGTAGGTGCCGCGGGCCTTGCCGGCGCTGGCGTCCTTGACCGGGACGAACACCCCGCCCGCGTAGCCGCCGTGCTTCCAGACGTCGAGCGTGCCGACCCCGGGGACCCGCACGAGGCCGAGCCGGTCGAAGTGGACGATGCCGTCGGTGCCGGTCTCGAAGTCGAACTCGGCGGGCTCCGTGGCCTCGATGCGCACCTGGAACCGCCACGCGGGGTCGTAGTCCGGCACCGGCAGGGACTCGAAGTCGCGGGCGTCCTCGTCGAGCAGCGGCGATGCCGGGTGCTCCGCGAACATCGCGTCCCGGGTCTCGCGCCAGAGCGCGTGCGCCGTCTGGGGGTCCGGGGTGGCGCGGACGCGGCGGTACAGGTCGAACGTCATCCGCCGCCAATCCGTCGTCGCCAGCGTGCTGCGCACGCGGTCGTCGGTCGTCGGCTCCTGGGGGCGCGTCTGGCTCACGTGGTCGAGGCTACGCCCGCTCCGCGGTGGACGGGAGGCCCGACCCGCGTCACGTCACTCGCCGTCGGTCCGCCAGGTGGGCGCGAGGGCGCGCATCCGGAACGCCCGCCACTGCCAGATGACCCACATGCCGGGCCACAGGGCGAGCCCGAGGACGGCCGGTCGCATCCGGTAGGTCAGGCGGTCGAGCAGCAGGGTGCGGCCTCCCGGTGCGGGGACGACGGCCATCCGGTGTGACATCGTCATCCGCCCGAACAACCCGGACGTGCCGCCGCCGTTGTCGCGCTGCACGGGGACCCCCTGTACCTCGTACAGGTCGAGGTCGACGTGCGTGTCGCCGCTCGGCACCAGCCCGAAGGCGTCCGCGGTGATCGGGTGCGGGTGCCCGGGCTCCCAGCGCTCGGGGAACCCCCGGGGGTCGCGCGAGCGGTACGCCAGGAACGGCTTCGTCACCGCCACCATCACGGACGGGGACAGCAGGGCATCGCGCACGGCGTCGACCGGTGCATCGAGGACGATCCGGAGGCCGACGTGCATGGCGGTGACGCTACGCCCGCGGGCTGGACGGTGCGCCGTGGCCCGGTGAGCGACGGCGCCCGGTCAGGCGAGACGACGCAGGCGAGACGACGCAGGCGAGACGACTCAGGCGTGCCGGGCCGACCGACGGCGGGACCCCTCGGCGCGGTCGTGCCGCCGGAGCCGCTCGGCCAGCGAGAGGCGGACCGCCGGCCACTCCGACGCGATCACCGAGAACACCACGGTGTCGCGCAGGGTGCCGTCGCGGCCGATCGCGTGGTTCCGGAGCACACCGTCCTGCTTGGCGCCGAGGCCCGCGATGGCCGCCCGGGACTGCAGGTTGTGCCAGTGCGTGCGGAACTCGACCGCGATGCACTGCCACGCCTCGAACGCGTGCGACAGCATGAGCAGCTTCGACTCGGTGTTGATCCCCGAACGCTGCGCGGACCTGGCCAGGAAGGTGCTGCCGATCTCGACACGGCGGTTGCCCGAGTCGATGTTCATGAAGGTCGTCGCACCCACCACCCGGCCGGTCGGGCGGTCCCGCACGGCGAAGGGCACCATGCGGCCGGCCTCGTGCTCGGCGAGCCGCCGGTCGATCTCGGCCTCGACCTGTGCAGGGGCGGGCACCGAGGTGTACCAGGTGCGCCACAGATCGCCGTCCGCGACCGCCGCCCGCAGGTCTTCCGCGTGCTCCTGCCCGAGGGGCTCGAGCGTCACACGGTCGCCGGTCAGGGTGGGCACGGGGGCGATCTCCATGACCATGCATCCTAGGGTCGCCGACCCTGGCGGAACCCGGTCGGACGCCGACCCTGTGGAGAGGGACAGCATCGCCCGGGCGGCTATCGTGACGGACGTGGCAGAACGCACCCAGGAGAAGTACCAGGTCCGGTTCGCGTGGGGTCCCGGAGGTGCGGCGCGGATCGCCCACGGCGCCCACTTGCTCGTCTGGGTCGACGCCCTGCCGGCGACCTCCGACGCCGCAGCACAGCGGCGCGCGCTGCGGAACGTGACCGCCCAGCTGCCGCAGGGTCCGGAGGTCGTGCTCGGCCACCTCGGCAACGCGGCGGTGGTCGCGGAACGGGTGACGGGCCTCCAGGCCGCACGCGGTGACCGGTGCGTCGTCGCGATCGTGGCCGCCGGGCTGCACCACACCGCAGCCCTCGACGACGCGGCCGAGGCGGCGGGTGAGTCCGTCGACGTCGCCGACGCACCCGACTTCGCCGTCGAGGACCTGCTCGCCGCCGGAGCCGTCGTCGACGCGCTCGCCGAGGTCGGCATCGATCACACCTCACCCGAGGCCGCCGCGGCCTGCGCGGCGTACACGGGGCTGCGCCGCGCAGTGCGGCACCTGGTCAGCGCCTCCGAGGGAGCCGCCGTCCTGAGCCGTGACGAGGTGCACGCGGCGCTCGACGCGGGCGCCGACCTGACCGTCCTGCGGGAATCGGGGGAGCGCGCGTAGCGTTCGCCCCGTCACGGAACCAGCGAGCGAAGGAGCAACGCCATGAAGGCAGTCGTCGGCGACACGGTGATCGCGGAGGCCCCCGAAGAGGACCTCATCAAGATCGAGGGCAACTGGTACTTCCCGCCGTCGAGCGTGAAGACCGAGCTCTTCACCGAGAGCCCCACCCAGTACCACTGCCCGTGGAAGGGCGACACCCAGTACTTCACGGTGAACGTCGACGGACAGGCGCTGCAGGACCGCGCGTGGTCGTACCCGACGCCGATCCCGTCGTCGTTCGACCGCGTCGGCAAGGACTACTCGGGCTACGTCGCGTTCTGGAAGGACGTCCAGGTCGTCGACTGACGACCGCCCGTCCCTGACCGGCTGCGCCTCAGCCGGTCAGGGTGAGCACGACCAGTGCGACGTTGAGCGCCACGATGACCGCCGCGATCACCCACGCCACCACGCGGGTGGTCGCGGCGTTCACGTCGGTCCCCATCACGCTCCGTCGCGACGTGTAGACCACCAGGGGGACGATCGCGAAGGCGATCCCGAAGCTCAGCACCACCTGACTGACGACGAGCAGCATCGTCGCGTCGGCGTTCAGCGCGAGCAGCACGATCGCGGGCACCAGGGTGATCGCGCGCCGGGCCACGAGCGGGATCCGCACGTGCAACAGGCCCTTCATGATCTCCGCGCCGGCCATGCAGCCCACCGAGGTCGAGGCCAGGCCGGACGCGAGCAGGCCCACGGCGAAGAGCACCCCGACGACCGGGCCGACGTTCTCGGCGATGGCGCGCTGCGCACCCGGGATGGAGTCGGTGCCCTCGACGCCCGGCAGGGTGGCCGCGGCGAGGACGAGCATCGCGATGTTCACCCCGCCCGCGACGATCAGCGCGAGCCCGACGTCCCACCGGGTCGCGACGAGCACCCGGCGACGCTCCGGCCCGGCGGGCACGTCCCCGTGGCGGTCCCGGGCGAGCGCCGAGTGCAGGTACACCGCGTGCGGCATCACGGTCGCGCCGAGCATCGAGGCGGCGAGCAGCACCGACCCGGCGCCCTCGAACCGCGGCACGAGCCCGGCGACAAGGTCGGCCGGTGTGACCCGGGCGAACAGCAGCCCGGCGCAGAAGCCCACCGTCAGGATCGCGAGCATCGCCGTCACCACGGTCTCGAACAGGCGCGTGCCCCGGCGGCTGTGCAGGGTCAGCAGGAGCATCGAGACGATCCCGGTGATGATCCCGCCGACCACGAGCGGCAGGTCGAAGAGCAGGTAGAGCGCGAGCGCGCCGCCGATGACCTCGGCGATGTCGGTCGCGGCGGCGACGATCTCGGCCTGGCCCCAGAACAGCAGGCGCGGGGTGCGCCGCATCCGCAGGCCGAGGTGTTCGGGCAGCGACTTGCCCGTCACCACCCCGAGCTTGGCGGACAGGTACTGCACCACCACGGCGCTGGCGTTCGCGGCCACGAGCACCCAGAGCAGCAGGTACCCGTACTCGGCGCCGGCCGTCAGGTTGGCGGCGACGTTGCCCGGGTCGACGTACGCGATGGCCGCGACGAAGGCCGGTCCGAGCAGGGTGAGCCCGGCTGCACGACGACGCGGGGCACCGGATGGGCGCTCGTCGAGCCGGGGGCTGGCAGTGTCGGTCATGCAACGATCCTGCCAGAGGATTCGGCCGACCGAATCTTTTTATTCGACATGTCGTGGTCCTGGCCGGTCGCCGCTCGTGCGTGCGTGCGTCGGGTGGTCACGACCTGTCGGCTGGGACGCCGCCAGCAGACGGTCGGCGACCGCTCGGCCGAAGTGGGCGGGGTGTCGTGACCGCTCGCGGAAGGCGGACAGGAGGCCCGTGGCGGCGCCACCACGCGCCTCCCGGCCGGTGGCTGGTCGCGACTCGTCGCTTGCTACGCGTCGGATGGTCGCAACCTGACGGTTGCGACGCCGTCGGGCGACGGTTGGTGACCGCTCGGCGAAGGTGAGCGGGGTGTCGCGACCGCCCCCGGACCCCACACCGTCCGGATCACGCGACGGACGTGGTCGCCCAGTGCTCAGGTCGTGCTCACTCCGCGGCGCGGCGGGCGCGGTGCGCCCGGACCTTCGCCCGGTTGCCGCACCGCTGCATCGAGCACCAGCGCCGGGTCCCACCGCGCGACGAGTCGTAGAACACGAGGCCGCAGTCCTCGGCCGAGCACCGGCTCAGCCGCGTCGGCCGGCCGTCGGCCTCGACGTCGTCGAAGCCGACCTCGGTGAAGAGCGCGACGGCGTCGCGCGCGACGCTCGACAGGGCCTGCGCCAGGCGGACCCGGTTCGCTCCGGCGCGGCGTCGGCCACCCGGGAGGCTCGGGGGCACGTCCGGCAGGGCGGCGAACAGGTTGACGGTGTCGATGTCGTCGGGCGCGGGGCGCGTGCGGCCGGCTCCGGCACGCAGGCCCGCCGCCACGGCGGTGCGTTCCGCGGCGGTGCTCGCCGGCGCGGGGGCGGCGGCCACGGCGAGCCGGGCGATCGCGGCACGCAGGGCACGGGCGTCCTGCAGCTCGCGGGCACTGGCACCGACGTCGATCGGCTCGGTGTGCTCGCTGAGCCACTCGTCCAGGTCGGCCGGACTCGCGAGCAGTTCCCCGAGCTGCGACCGCGGTCGGCGTCCGGCGGGGTCGTCGGCGAAGCCACCCGTGTGCGCGAAGTCGAGAGCGATCCGTCCGGCGTCGAAGAACCAGGAGGAACCGGCGTCCGTGCGGATGTGCTGCCCCGTGTGCATCCGCCCAGGCTAACGGGTTACCGGCGCGCCTCCGTGCGTCGGGCCCCTCATGCGGTAGTCGACGCCATCGTGGCCGCGTCGTCGTCCGCGGTCCGGCGCCGCCACGTGATGACGTTCCGGGCATCGAACCGCCGGGAACAGCGGGCGCAGGCCAGGGGACGGGTGGGCGTGCGGTACCGGAAGTGCTCGTGCCCCGCGGGGCAGGTGCCGATCCAGGGGGCGAGCTCGCTGGCGATCGGCCCGTCGTGCAGCCGGGAGCCGGTGTACCCGATCGACGCGGCGGTGCGCTTCCACTTCGGTCCGTGTGCCGCCCGGGCGCCGGCGAGTGCGTGCGCGACCTCGTGCAGCAGGACCTGTTCGACGTCGTCGTCGGAGAACCGGGTGGCCAGGTGGCGGCTCACCGTGATCCGCTTCCGCGCGAAGTCGCACTGGCCGGCGCGGGTCTTGGCGTGGTCGAACCCGAACGCCCAGGTCCCGGCGCCGAGGTGTTCGGCGATGAGCGCCTCCGCGCGGACACGGACGGTCTCGAGCGCCGTCACTGCTCGGCGCGCGGGTCGGCCTGGCCCTTCTTCGCTGCCCGGGCCGCGATCCGGCCCCAGATGTCGTCGGCCTCGGTCCGGGCGGCGTCGGGTGCACCGAGCACGCGGCGGCGGATCGGCGGGACCTGCTTCACCGGCTCGGCGACACGGGTGGTGGGTTCGTCGTCCTCGGCGCGGCGGGCGGCGACTTCGCGGGCCGTCCGGGGCCGGTCGGACGGTTCCGCCGGGTTCGTGATCGATGCCCGCATGGCGGCCTCGACCGCGGTGCGCAAGGCGTCGGTGCGCTCGGACGGCGCCCCCGCCTGCCGGAAGGCCTGGTACGCCCGCGAGAGTGCGGCGCGGGCCTCGTCGAAGCGGTCGTTCTCGAACAGCGACCAGCCCTCGATCTCGGCCGCGGCGCCCTCGAGTTCCGGCCACTCTTCGGTCGCGGCGGTGTCGCGGGCCATGGCGGCCTCGGCGGCGGCGCGGTCGTGCCGCCCGAGGTCGTGCAGGACGTGCGCACGGCGGATCCGCGCAGCGACCTTGTCCTGGCGCTCCCCGGTGAACATCGCCAGGCGGAACACCTCTTCGGCGATGACGAGCGACTCGTCCAGACGACCGAGCAGGCGGAGGAGCTCGGCCCGTTCGGCGAGGGCGTCGGTGCTGCGGCTCTGGCCGAGGTCACGGAGCCGCTGGTGCACGGCGTCGACGTCGACCGCGGGTCGCAGGCTGATGGGCGCGAAGGTGCTGCCCGGGCTGACTCCGGCCGTCACGGGAGCCGCGTGGCGCGGTTCACGGGAACGGTCGGACGGGTCGGGCTGCTGGCGGTCGTCGGGCGGGAGGGACATCGGTTCGAGGGTAGCCGCGGTCTCCCGGGAGCGGTCGGTGCGACGCGCTCAGGTTGCGCGGGTGCCGCCGTCCGCGCCTGCCCCCGGGACGACGAACGGCCCGCCGTGCCGGAGCGCGACGGGCCGTTCGGAGTGGTCGATCAGGAGTTGGCGCCCACCGCGGCGGCAGCGGCCACGCCGACGTAGGTGACGAGCGTCGCGATCGTGGCGACGACGGCCAGGATGATCGCGAAGATGCCCCAGCCGCGACCACGCTTGGTCACCGCGGCGATGATGCCCTGCACGAGCGCCCAGAGCCCGAGGATCGCTGCGACGCCGGCGATCACCGCACCGACACCGATCTGCGAGATGACGGCCGGGTCGTTCATGAGCTGACGCTGCAGCTCCTGCTGGTCAGGGGTGGCACCACTGCTCGGCACGAGGTTGTTGATCGCGTCGCTGTTGGCGAGCGCCGATCCCATCACGTACCCGCCGATGACCCCGATGACGAGCGCGGCGAGTCCGAGGACGAACGCCACCACACCGAGGGTCTTCTTCTTGGGCTTCGGCTCGTCGTGGCTCTGCCAGGCCGGGGCACCGGAGTGCGCGGGCGCGGCGGCGTACGGCTGCTGGTCGTGGTGCTGGCCCTGGTCGTGGCGCTGCTGGTCGTTCCAGCTCGGCGTGCTCGACGGCTGGCCGTACTGCTGCTGGCCGTACTGCTGCTGGCCCTGCCCGTACTGCTCGCCGTACTGCGGGGTCGAGGTCGGCGCCGGGTCCACCCGCTCGCCGTACCGCGGGGCACCGGCGTCGGGCTGCTGCTGCGGGGCGTCGCCCCAGCGCGGCGCCTGGCCGTCGCCCGTCCGGTCCTGGTCGTTCCGGTCGTCGTTCGTCATCAGGGTTCCCATCGCTCGGTCGCGCACCTGCGCGGTCGTTCAGACCATCCTGACAGCCGGACCCGCCGAGTGCCCGAAGTCCGTCCCCGGCGACGCCCTCGGGCGGGCGTCAGCCCCCGAACACGCTCCGGTTCGGCTCGGGCGACGCGACCGCCGTCTGGTCGGTGACGATCGGCGCCCCGGCGATGAACGACCGGAGCTCCGCACCGTGCACGACCTTGGCCGGCATCGGGTCGGACGAGTACCGCCTGGGCATGTCCGCCGCCGGCAGGTCGGTCGGCGACCCGAGCAGCACGATGTTGCCGAACCGCCGGCCCTTGAGCATGCCGGTGTCCGCGACCGCGGCGACCGACGGCAGCACCGACTGCAGCGTCGACGCCTGCCCGCGGGCGAAGGCCAACCCGGCGCCGTCGGCCACGTTCACCGCGACGATGCCCGTCGGCGACAGGAACGCGGCGACCTCGCGGTAGAACTCGACGCTCGTCACGTGGGCGGGGATCTGCGAACCGCCGAAGACGTCCACCACCGCCAGGTCCACGGTGCCGCGAAGTCCGGCGGGCAGCTTGCCGAGGACCTCCCGGGCGTCGCCGTACCGCACCCGGATCGACGCGCCGCGGGGGAACGGCAGGGCCTCGCGCACGTGCTCGACCAGGTCGCGCTCGAGCTCGATCACCTGCTGCCGCGAACCCGGGCGGGTCACCGCGACGTACCGGGGCAGGGTGAGGGCGCCGGCGCCCAGGTGCAGTGCCGTGATCGGGCCGTCCGGCAGCAGGTCGATCGCGTGCCCGATCCGCCGGATGTACTCGAACGCCAGGTGCGTCGGGTCCTCGAGGTCCACGTGCGACTGCGGTGTGCCGTCCACCACCAGGGTGAAGGACCCCGGTCGGTGCCGGTCCGGCTCCACCACCGAGTACCCCGCACCGATCCGGAACCCGTCGAACGCATCAGCCATGCCGTCAATGGAACACCACCGCGATCACCACCCGCGCCCCCACCCGTGGTTGGTGTGCCAGCGGAGCGCCCGGAACGAGGCTGATCTCACCGGTCGCGGAACGCCGCCGGACCACCTCGAAAGGCACACCATGTCGGTCCAACTCCTCGCGAACGTGCTCATCGGCCTCGCCCTCGTCGGCTTCCTGGCGTACCGACAGGCGACCTGGCGGTCCCTCGACCCGGCGCGGATCTGGCGGGGCCCCCTCGTCATGGCGGTCGTCGGCGCGGTCGTCCTCGCACAGACCACGACGACCGTCACCACCACCGACGTCGTGTTCCTCGGCCTCGAGGCCCTGCTCACCGTCGGCGTCGGCCTCGCGATGGGGGCCATGACCCGGTTCCGCACCGTCACGACGCCGGACGACGAGGGGCGCACCCTGCAGTCCCGCACGGGCTGGCTCGGCGCCGGCCTCTGGATCGTCCTCATCGCCGCCCGCATCGGGCTCGACGTGCTCGGCGGCCACCTCGGTGCGCACTTGCTCACCTCGACCGGCACGGTCCTGCTCGTGCTCGCCCTGAACCGCGCCGCCCGCGCCCTGGTCGTCGACCAGCGCATCCCCCGGGGAGGCGCGGACACCGGCGGCGACCGTCGCCAGGGCGCCGGCCGCGGCATGATGGTGCGGTGAGCCTGCCGACCGACCCGGACCGGACCGATCCCGCCGGGGTCCGGTCCCGCTCGGTCGTCTCCTGGGGGCTCAACGCCGTCGGGATCGCCGTGGTCGCCTTCTGGTTCGTGCGGAACGGCCTCCTGCTCCACCACCCCGCGTGGGTCTGGGTCCTCGGGGCCGTGGCGCTCGCCGCCTGGGCCGTCCGCGAAGGGGCACGCACGCCCCGTGTGCTCGTCGCCGCAGCCGGCGTGATGATCGCCGCCGGATCCTGCACCGTGGTGCCGACCGACTCGCTCCTGGTCGTCCCGGTGATCGTCGGGCTCGTCGTCCTCGCCGCCGACCTCCGCCTGCCGGTCTGGACGGCTGCGGTCGCCGCGCTCGCCGCCGTCGTGGTGGTCGCCGTCACCGCGACGCTCGAGCAGACGTCGGTGCAGTTCGTCCTCGGGGTGAGCGGCGGGCTGCTGCTCGGCGTGCTCGTCGGCTTCGGTCGTCGGCAGGTCCGGATCACGACGGCGCAGGCTCGCGAGACCGAGCGGCAGCAGCAGCGCGCACGGCTCCTCGCCGACCGGTCGCGGGCGTCCCGGGACATCCACGACGTCCTCGCCCACTCGCTCGGCGGCCTGGTGCTGCAGCTCGACGCGGTCGAGGCCCTGCTCGAGGCCGGCCGCGTCGACGAGGCCACCCGCCGAGCCGGCGAGGCCCGCGCGCTGGCCGCGGACGGCCTGGCCGAGGCGCGGCGTGCGGTGCACGCGCTCCGTGACCAACCGCAGCCCGACCAGCCGGAGCGGACCCGTGCCTCCAGTCCGTCCGCCGACCACGCGTCGGGCCTGACGGCCCTGCTCGACGCGCACCGCTCGTTCGGCGGCGAGGTCGTCGTGCAGGGCGACGCGACCCTGGCGGTCCTCGATGACGACCACCGGGCCGCCGTGGTCCAGGTCGTCCGGGAGGCCCTCAGCAACGCCCGCAGGCACGCTCCCGGCCGCCCCGTGTCCCTGTCCGTGATCCGGGACGGCGAGGCCGTGGACGTCGTCGTGGCCAACCCGCTGCCGAGCGGTGGACAGGGGGTGCTCGGGATGCGCGAGCGGTTCGCGGAACTCGGCAGCGAGGCCACGGTGGAGGCCGAGCGTTCCGACGACGAGTTCGTCGTCGCCATGCACCTGCCCGTCGACGGTTCGGTCGATGCGGAGACCGCGGACGCTGCGGTCGTCGCCGAGGACGACCGCTCATGACGATCCGGGTGCTCGTGGTCGACGACCAGGCCATCGTCCGCGACGGCCTGGTCACGGTGCTGTCACTCGTGCCCGACCTGCAGGTCGTCGGGCAGGCGACGGACGGTGCCGAGGCGATCGCCGCCGTCGACCGGCACGTACCCGACGTCGTCCTGATGGACCTGCGGATGCCGGGGGTCGACGGGCCGACCGCCACCGAGCGGATCGTCGCCGAGCACCCCGGGGTGGCGGTCCTGGTGCTGACGACCTACGCCGACGACGACTCCATCGTCACCGCGCTGCGGGCGGGAGCACGCGGCTACCTGACGAAGGACGCCGGGCGGGCGGAGATCGCGACCGCGGTGCGCGCGGTGGCCGCCGGGCAGTCGACCTTCGACGCGACCGTGGGGGCGCGGCTGGTGGCGCGCCTCGCCGCTGGTGCCGCTGCCGCTGCGCCTGCGTTCCACGATGCCGGTCCGTCGCTCGGTGCCCGGTTCCCGGACCTCACCCCGCGCGAAGTGGACGTCCTCGAGCGCATCGCGGACGGCCGGACGAACCCCCAGATCGCCGCCGAGCTGTTCCTGACGGTGCCGACCGTGAAGTCGTACGTGAACCAGGTGTTCGCGAAGCTCGGGGTCCGGACCCGCGCCGAGGCCGTCGCCCGCGTCCTGCGCTGACCGTCAGCAGCACACCGTCGTTCCCGGGTGACGCACTGCGGACACGTGAATGCGTACACATGGACAACCAGCGGACACCAAGACTCGTTGCGTACCGTTGGCGCCTGTCGTCACGACGCCAGAGCGTCGATGCGTGTGTGCCCCACACACCACGCGTCCGCCCGGACACCGTGACCACGACGTGCCCGTGAGCGCCCCCACCGCTCGAGCGTGCGCGTCGTCGGCGTGCTGCTGCGCGTCACCCCTCCGGCCACCCGCGCGCGCTGGCCGTCGAACGCACCGCACCCGATGACGAGTGCACCACTGCTGATCCGCCGCAGGAGACCTCCGTCATGACCGCCGACACCATGAGCGTGCCCACCGCTCGTTCCACCACCCCGGACGCCCGCCGGGCCGGCACCCGACCGACCCGGGTGATCCGGGCCTCCCGGCCGTCCCGCGCTTCCCGGCCGTCCCGTTCCTCCTTGCCGTTCCACGCCGACCGCGAGACGGCACCCACCTGGATGCGGGTCGTCGGCACGGCGCTGCTCGTCGGCGGCGCCGGCCTGTCCGCCGCCGTGCTCGGCTGGCCGGGGGACGCGCCGGAGGTCGCCCTGCTGGTGCCGGCCCTGCTCGCCGTCGCCCTCGGGTCGCTGCTCCTGCTCGCCCGTGCCGGGTTCACCGTCACCGAGCGGCACGTGACCCTGCACTTCCGTCCGCTCCCGCCGCGGCGCATCCCGCGCCGGCGGATCACCGACGTCCGCCTGGTCGAGGCGGACGCGGCCACCTACGGTGGCGTCGGCCTGCGGATCCGTCGCGGCGTGCGTGCGCTCATCCTCACCCCGGGGCTCGGGATCGAGCTCACGGACGACCGAGGCCGGGTCACGTTCGTCCGCACGCGTCGCCCGGAGGACGCGTTCCGTGCGCTGGCCGGACTGCCGGGCGGCCCGGGAGGCGCGGATCGCGTCGAGCGCGAGCGTCTGGGCTGAGCAGGGACCCGGCTGAGCAGGAACCCGGCTGAGCAGGGACCCGGCTGAGCAGGGACCCGGCTGAGCTGGGAATGGAAGCGGCGTGTGGCGGCTTATACACGCCACTGCCGAATCCGGTCAAGCCGGGACTGGACAGCGCGCCACGGAGCGAACTATGATGACAGTTCGCGCTCCCTGGCATCCGTGTCGTCATATTGCGGTCGACGCAGAGTCTTCAGAACCACCGAGTTCTGAGATGTACAGACTCATCTCGCCCTGGTGCAGCCGGACCCGTATATGGCGGCGGGTACCGCTCACGGAGATCATCCCACACGTGCACCGACGTTCCGCGTCAGGCACGCGTCGGCGTGGTCGCAGGGCTTGCATCTCAGGGTTCGCCGAGCGATCAATCCACTCACCTACACACTGCTCGTCAGTGTCGGCCCGACGGGGCCTACCGGAGGTCACACCCTTGGCTGCTGCGCCCAACGCATCCACCAACCCCAAGAACGGTCGCAACCACTCGCGACTCTCGTTCGCCAAGATCACGGACACCCTCACGGTTCCTGATCTGCTCGCACTCCAGACGGAGAGCTTCGACTGGCTCGTCGGCAACGACGTCTGGAAGGCCCGCCTCGCCGAAGGGCAGGAGCAGGGTCGTACCGACCTCGCGCTGCACTCGGGGCTCGAGGAGATCTTCGAGGAGATCTCCCCGATCGAGGACCTCGGCGAGACCATGCAGCTCTCGTTCACCGCGCCGGAGCTCGAAGACCCGAAGTACTCGATTGACGACTGCAAGGAGCGCGGCAAGACCTACGCCGCTCCGTTGTACGTCAACGCCGAGTTCATGAACCACATGACGGGTGAGATCAAGACGCAGACGGTCTTCATGGGCGACTTCCCGCTCATGACCGAACGCGGCACGTTCATCATCAACGGCACCGAGCGCGTCGTCGTGTCGCAGCTCGTCCGTTCGCCCGGCGTGTACTTCGAGCGCCAGCAGGAGAAGACCTCCGACAAGGACATCTACTCGGCGCGGATCATCCCGTCGCGTGGTGCCTGGCTCGAGTTCGAGATCGACAAGCGCGACCAGGTGGGCGTGCGCATCGACCGCAAGCGCAAGCAGTCCGTGACCGTCTTCCTCAAGGCCCTCGGCCTGACGAGCGAGGAGATCATGGACGAGTTCCAGGGCTTCGCGTCGATCGAGTCGACCCTCGAGAAGGACGCCGTCCTCACGAAGGAAGAGGCGCTCAAGGACATCTACCGCAAGCTCCGTCCGGGCGAGCAGGTCGCTGCCGAGGCCGCGCGTGCGCTCCTCGACAACTTCTACTTCAACCCGAAGCGCTACGACCTGGCGAAGGTCGGCCGCTACAAGGTCAACCGCAAGCTCGGCATGGACGCCCCGCTGTCCGACTCGGTGCTCACCGTCAAGGACATCGTCGCGACGATCAAGTACCTGGTGTCGCTGCACGCTGAGCGCACCACGATCGACGGCGTCCGTGACGGCGAGCCGGTGCAGCTGCGCCTCGACGTGGACGACATCGACCACTTCGGCAACCGTCGCATCCGCGCCGTCGGCGAGCTCATCCAGAACCAGGTCCGCACGGGTCTGTCCCGCATGGAGCGCGTCGTCCGCGAGCGCATGACCACGCAGGACATCGAGGCGATCACGCCCCAGACGCTCATCAACGTGCGTCCGGTCGTCGCCGCGATCAAGGAGTTCTTCGGAACGTCCCAGCTGTCGCAGTTCATGGACCAGAACAACCCGCTCGCGGGCCTGACGCACAAGCGTCGTCTCTCGGCCCTCGGCCCGGGTGGTCTGTCCCGTGAACGTGCCGGCGTCGAGGTCCGTGACGTCCACCCGTCGCACTACGGCCGCATGTGCCCGATCGAGACCCCGGAAGGCCCGAACATCGGCCTGATCGGTTCGCTCGCGTCGTTCGGTCGGATCAACTCCTTCGGCTTCATCGAGACCCCGTACCGTCGCGTCGTCAACGGCGAGGTCACGAAGACCATCGACTACCTCACCGCTTCGGAAGAGGACGACTTCGTCGTCGCGCAGGCCAACGCCCCGCTGACGAACGACTTCCACTTCGCCGACGACAAGGTGCTCGTCCGCAAGAAGGGTGGCGAGGTCGAACTCGTCGCCAAGGACGAGGTCGACTACATGGACGTCTCCCCGCGCCAGATGGTGTCGGTCGCGACGTCGCTCATCCCGTTCCTCGAGCACGACGACGCGAACCGCGCCCTCATGGGTGCGAACATGCAGCGTCAGGCCGTCCCGCTGCTCCGTTCCGAGTCGCCGCTCGTCGGCACCGGCATGGAGGGCTACACGGCCATCGACGCCGGCGACGTCGTCACCGCCGACAAGGCCGGTGTCGTCTCCGAGGTCTCGGCCGACGCCGTCACCCTGCAGCTCGACGAGGGCGGCACGCAGACCTACTACCTGCGCAAGTTCGACCGCTCCAACCAGGGCACGAGCTACAACCACCGCGTCATCGTCTCCGCAGGCGAGCGCGTGGAGCAGGGCGAGGTCATCGCCGACGGTCCCGCGACGGAGAACGGCGAGCTCGCGCTCGGCAAGAACCTCCTCGTCGCGTTCATGCCGTGGGAGGGCTACAACTACGAGGACGCGATGATCCTGTCGCAGAACCTCATCAAGGACGACACGCTCTCCTCGATCCACATCGAGGAGTACGAGGTCGACGCCCGCGACACCAAGCTCGGCAAGGAGGAGATCACCCGTGACCTCCCCAACGTCAGCCCGGACCTGCTGGCCGACCTCGACGAGCGTGGCATCATCCGCATCGGTGCCGAGGTCCGCCCCGGCGACATCCTCGTCGGCAAGGTCACGCCGAAGGGCGAGACCGAGCTGAGTGCCGAGGAGCGTCTGCTCCGTGCCATCTTCAACGAGAAGTCGCGCGAAGTCCGCGACACCTCGCTCAAGGTGCCCCACGGTGAAGAGGGCACGATCATCGGCGTCAAGGTGTTCGACGCGCAGGACGGCGACGACGAGCTCGGCTCGGGCGTCAACCAGCGCGTGGTCGTCTACATCGCCCAGAAGCGCAAGATCACCGCGGGTGACAAGCTCGCCGGTCGTCACGGCAACAAGGGCGTCATCTCGACCATCCTCCCGGTCGAGGACATGCCGTTCCTCGCCGACGGCACCCCCGTCGACATCGTCCTCAACCCGCTCGGCGTCCCCGGCCGCATGAACTTCGGCCAGGTGCTCGAGATCCACCTCGGGTGGCTCGCCAAGCAGGGCTGGAACGTCGAGGGCATCCAGGACTGGGCCGAGAACCTGCCGGAGGCAGCGCACAGCGCCGAGCCCGGCACCAAGGTCGCCACCCCGGTGTTCGACGGTGCGTACGAGCGTGAGATCGAGGGCCTCCTCGACTCGACCCTCCCGAACCGCGATGGCGAGCGCCTGATCGGCTCGTCCGGCAAGGCGCAGCTCTTCGACGGCCGCTCCGGCGAGCCGTTCCCGGAGCCCGTCTCGGTCGGCTACATGTACATCCTCAAGCTGCACCACCTGGTCGACGACAAGATCCACGCGCGTTCGACCGGTCCGTACTCGATGATCACGCAGCAGCCGCTGGGTGGTAAGGCGCAGTTCGGTGGACAGCGATTCGGTGAGATGGAGGTGTGGGCGCTCGAAGCGTACGGCGCCGCCTACGCCCTCCAGGAGCTCCTGACGATCAAGTCCGACGACATCCTCGGCCGCGTGAAGGTCTACGAGGCGATCGTCAAGGGCGAGAACATCCAGGAACCCGGCATCCCCGAGTCCTTCAAGGTCCTCATGAAGGAGATGCAGTCGCTCTGCCTGAACGTCGAGGTCCTCTCGGCCGACGGCCAGGCGGTCAGCCTGCGCGACAACGATGACGAGGTCTTCCGCGCTGCGGAGGAGCTGGGCATCAACATCTCCTCGCGGTTCGAGTCGTCCTCTGTCGACGACATCTGATCCCGCCCGTACATCGAAGCCTGAATCAGCAAGAGAGAAGAACATTGCTCGAAGCAACTTCCTTTGACGCCATTCGGATCGGCCTCGCGACCGCCGAGGACATCCGTCAGTGGTCGTACGGCGAGGTCAAGAAGCCGGAGACCATCAACTACCGCACCCTGAAGCCCGAGAAGGACGGTCTGTTCGGCGAGCAGATCTTCGGTCCTTCCCGCGACTGGGAGTGCGCCTGCGGCAAGTACAAGCGTGTCCGGTTCAAGGGCATCGTCTGCGAGCGCTGCGGCGTCGAGGTCACCAAGTCCTCGGTCCGTCGTGAGCGCATGGGCCACATCGAGCTCGCTGCCCCCGTCACGCACATCTGGTACTTCAAGGGCGTCCCGTCGCGCCTCGGGTACCTCCTCGACATGGCGCCGAAGGACCTCGAGAAGGTCATCTACTTCGCGGCGTACATGATCATCGACATCGATGAAGAGGGCCGTCACGCGGACATGCCGGGTCTCGAGAACGAGATGCGTCTCGAGATCAAGACCCTCGAGGGCCAGCGCGACTCGATCATCGCCGACCGCCTCAAGAAGCTCGAGGACGACCTCGCAGCCCTTGAGGAAGAGGGTGCGAAGGCCGACGTCAAGCGCCGCACCAAGGACACCGCCGAGAAGGAGATGTCCCAGGTCCGCAAGTCGTTCGACGAGGACATCACCCGTCTCGAGCGTGTGTGGGAGGACTTCCGCAACCTCAAGGTGGGCGACCTCAAGCCCGAGGACGCCGTCTTCCACGAGCTCCAGGACCGGTTCGGGATCTACTTCGACGCCTACATGGGCGCCGAGGCGATCAAGCTCCGGCTCGAGGCGTTCGACCTGGCCGCCGAGGCCGAGGCACTGCGTCTGCAGATCGCCGAGGGCAAGGGCCAGAAGAAGATCCGCGCGATCAAGCGTCTGCGCGTCGTCAGCTCCTTCCTCGCCACCGGCAACTCGCCGGCCGCGATGGTGCTCGGCGTCGTGCCGGTCATCCCGCCGGAGCTGCGCCCGATGGTGCAGCTCGACGGTGGCCGTTTCGCCACGTCGGACCTCAACGACCTCTACCGTCGTGTGATCAACCGCAACAACCGTCTCCGCCGCCTGCTCGACCTCGGTGCCCCCGAGATCATCGTGAACAACGAGAAGCGCATGCTGCAGGAAGCGGTCGACGCGCTGTTCGACAACGGTCGTCGTGGACGTCCGGTCACGGGTACCGGCAACCGCGCGCTGAAGTCCCTGAGCGACATGCTCAAGGGCAAGCAGGGTCGTTTCCGCCAGAACCTGCTCGGCAAGCGTGTCGACTACTCGGGCCGTTCGGTCATCATCGTCGGCCCGCAGCTGAAGCTGCACCAGTGCGGTCTGCCCAAGCAGATGGCGCTGGAGCTCTTCAAGCCGTTCGTCATCAAGCGCCTCATCGACCTGTCGCACGCGCAGAACATCAAGTCGGCCAAGCGCATGGTCGAGCGTTCGCGTCCGCAGGTGTGGGACGTGCTCGAGGAGATCATCCGCGAGCGCCCCGTCCTGCTGAACCGTGCGCCGACGCTGCACCGTCTGGGCATCCAGGCGTTCGAGCCGCAGCTCGTCGAGGGCAAGGCCATCCAGCTCCACCCGCTCGTGTGTGCTGCGTTCAACGCGGACTTCGACGGCGACCAGATGGCCGTGCACCTGCCGCTGTCGGTCGAGGCCCAGGCCGAGGCCCGCATCCTGATGCTCGCCTCGAACAACATCCTGAAGCCGTCCGACGGCCGCCCGGTGACCCTGCCCGCACAGGACATGATCATCGGTCTGCACCACCTCACGACCGTCCGCGAGGGCGCCGTGGGCGAGGGCCGTGCGTTCTCGTCGGTGGCCGAGGCGATCCTGGCGAACGACCAGCACACGCTGCACCTCAACGCGATGGTGAAGATCCGCATGACGGGTGTCCACTTCGCCGAGGGTGAAGCACCCGAGGGCTACGAGCAGGGCGACACCGTGCTGCTCGAGACGACCCTGGGCCGTGCGCTCTTCAACGAGACCCTGCCGGCGAACTACCCGTTCGTCCAGAAGGTCACGGACAAGGGCGTGCTCTCCGCGATCGTCAACGACCTCGCCGAGCGCTACTCCAAGACCGAGACGGCCGCTGCGCTGGACCGGATCAAGGACGCCGGCTTCTACTGGGGCACCCGCTCCGGTGTGACCGTCGCCCTGTCGGACGTCGTGACGCCTCCTCGCAAGAAGGAGATCATCGCGGGCTACGAGGTCCAGGCCGCCAAGGTGCAGGGCGAGTTCGACAAGGGTCTGATCACCGACTCCGAGCGTCGTGCCGACCTGATCAAGATCTGGACCGAGGCCACGAACGAGATCGCGCAGGAGATGCGCGACAACTTCCCGGTCGACAACACCATCAACCGCATGGTGTCGTCCGGTGCTCGTGGTAACTGGCTCCAGGTCCGCAACATCGCCGGTATGCGTGGTCTGGTGAACAACCCGAAGGGCGAGATCATCGCCCGCCCGATCATCAACTCGTACCGCGAGGGCCTGACCGTGGCGGAGTACTTCATCGCCACCCACGGTGCTCGTAAGGGTCTTGCCGACACCGCGCTCCGTACCGCGGACTCCGGGTACCTCACCCGTCGTCTCGTGGACGTGTCGCAGGACGTCATCATCCGCGAGGACGACTGCGGCACGACGCGTGGCCTCGAGCTGCCGATCGCGACCGTGGACGCCGACGGCAAGCTCGTCCGCGACCCGCGCGTCGAGAACACCGTGTACTCCCGCACCCTGGCCACCGAGGCCGTGGACGCACAGGGCACGGTCGTGGCAGAGGCCGGTGAGGACGTCGGTGACGTGCTGATCGACAAGCTGCTCGCGGCCGGTGTCGAGAGCATCAAGGTGCGCTCGGTCCTGACCTGCGAGTCCGCCGTCGGTGTCTGCGCGAAGTGCTACGGCCGTTCGCTCGCCACGGGCAACCTCGTCGACATCGGCGAGGCGGTCGGCATCATCGCCGCCCAGTCCATCGGTGAGCCCGGTACCCAGCTGACGATGCGTACCTTCCACACGGGTGGTTCGGCCTCGGCCGACGACATCACCCAGGGTCTGCCGCGTGTCACGGAGCTCTTCGAGGCGCGTACCCCCAAGGGCGCGTCCCCGATCGCCGAGGCCCCCGGCCGCGTCGTGGTCGAGGACACGGACAAGGGTCGTCGGATCATCCTCACGCCGGACAACGGCGACGAGCCGTTCATCTACCCGGTGCTCAAGCGTGCGACGCTCCTCATCGAGGACAACCAGCACGTCGAGCTCGGCGAGCAGTTCATCGCCGGCACCGTCGACCCGAAGGAAGTCCTCCGGGTCAAGGGTGTCCGAGAGGTCCAGAAGCACCTGGTCAACGGTGTGCAGGACGTCTACGGCTCGCAGGGTGTGCCGATCCACGACAAGCACATCGAGGTCATCGTCCGCCAGATGCTCCGCAAGGTCACCGTCGTCGACCATGGCGACACCGACCTGCTGCCGGGTGAGCTCGTCGACCGGTCGCGCTACAACGCGCTGAACCGTGCGGCGCTGCAGGAGGGTCGCAAGACCGCCTCGGCTCGCCAGGAGGTCATGGGCATCACGAAGGCGTCCCTCGCGACCGAGTCGTGGCTGTCCGCCGCTTCCTTCCAGGAGACCACCCGCGTGCTCACGCAGGCGGCCATGGAGGGCAAGCAGGACCACCTCGTCGGCCTCAAGGAGAACGTCATCATCGGTAAGCTCATCCCCGCCGGGACGGGCCTCAGCCGGTACCGTGACGTGGACGTGAACGCGACCGAAGAGGCGAAGGCGGAGCGGTACCCCAACCGCATCTTCGCCGACGACTCGTCGTTCTCGGACGCCGACCTGAGCTTCGTCGACTTCGACAGCTTCTCGTCGGACGACTTCACGCCGGGCACGTACAACTGAGCCTGATGTGATCCCATGAAGGCCCCGTCCCCGCAAGGAGGCGGGGCCTTCGTCGTGTCGTCACCAGGTGACGGCCTGGAGGCGCGGTGCGGGGCCGCCACGGGCCTCCCGTCCGCCGTGGGGTCGCGGCTAGAGCGCGCGGCCCGCGCCGTTGTCGCGGCCGGAACCGCGACCGGTCTCGTCGACCAGCGAGAACAGGCTCAGCACGTTGCCGTCGGGGTCGCGGACGTCGAACCAGTCGACCGCCCCGTCGACGCACTCGACGGGGCCGATGTCGATGCCGAGCGCGCCGATGCGTGCGTGCTGCGCGGCGACGTCGTCGACGCCGAAGCGGACGCTGACCGGGTTCTCCTCGGCCTGTTCGTCGACGTAGAGCTGGATCCAGATGCCGCCGACCTCGTACTCGGCGACGCCGTCCTCGGGCTCGAGATCCGGCTCGGTGCGCTCGAAGACCGCGCCGTACCAGAGGCAGGACGCCTCGATGTCGGTGACGGGCAACCCCACGGTCACGCTCGTGATGTCCATGACTCATCATGTGCCCGGGTGGGGGTGTGCGTCGAGAGGGATTCCGCGGTGCCGCGCTGTCCGACCCGCATGGCAGGGTGGGGTGATGGCAACGCTGCGCGAACGGATCCCCGCCCCGACCCAGCTCGAGCTGCCGTCACCCGTGAGCGGCATCGTCTTCCGCCCGGGGTCGCGTGACGACCTGGTGGGCATGCACGCGGTCGCAGTCGCTGCCGCCGCACTCGACGATCCTCGTGCCCGTCCCTCCACAGCGGACCTCGACCGCTCGTTGTCCACCGAAGGCCTCATCGTCGATCAGGACACGGTCGTCGGCGTCGATGCTGATGGACGTGTGCAGGCCTACGGCATCGTCATCGACGTCCCTTCGCGGGTCACCGCGGCACGGGCGGTGCTCGGCGGTGCCGTCCACCCCCGGTACCGGAGCCGTGGCGTCGGGCGCCGGCTCCTCGCCTGGCAGGTCGGTCGAGCGCGGCAACGGCTCGCCGCGCTCGACATCGACCTTCCCGCGACCCTCGACGTCGGAGGCCGCTCCGGTGCTCCCGTCCTCGCCCTCGCCGAGCGGCTCGGGTTCCGGCCGGTCCGGCACTGGGTCGAGATGGAGCTCGTCTTCGCCGACCATGCCGTCGACGACCTCCCGATACCCGCGTTCCCTGATGATCTGGTCCTCCGTCGAGCGGCCCCGGACGACATCGAGCCGATGCGAGCCGCCAAGAACGACGCCTTCCGCGACCACTGGGGCTCGCAGCCGATGGTCGCGTCCGACTGGCGGGGCTTCCTCACCGCGCCGAAGAGTCGGCTCGACCTGTCCCGACTCGTGGTCGATCCCCTGGGCAACGTGCTCGCGTTCGCCGTCGTCGAGGTCGATCCGGACGGGTTCGCCGCACGCGGACGGGCGTTCGGCTCCGTGCACTGGGTGGGGGTCGTCCGTTCGGCGCGTGGTCGCGGCTTGGCGCCGCTCGTGCTCGGCGCTGCACTCGCGGCGATGCGAGCGGACGGGCTGTCGGCTGCGGTGCTGGACGTCGACACCGAGAACCCGAGCGGCGCGGCCCGGATCTACGAGCGCCTCGGATTCGCCCGGGGCGAGGTCCACGTCACGGCCGCGTTGTCCCTCTGACCGGGGCCGAACGGGTCGTGGACCCCAGTTCTGGGTGCAGCCAGACCCCCTCCGCCCCCTCTTTCTGGGACTGCGGTCGGCGAGGGCGCCAGAAGTAGCGTGGTCGGGCGCCACATCCCTGGTGGTGCATCACCCGACGACGTCTCGCCGTGCGCGAGTCCAAGGAGGCACGGGACTCATGGCGACCCTGTCCGAGATCCTCATCCTGAACGGCGCGCTTCCGATCGAGCACCTCGATGCGATGACGGGCGACGAGGACCTCGACGAGCGCGCGATCCGGGGCCTGGTCGACCAGGGCGTCGTGAGCGAGGCCCAGTTCATCACGGCGCGGGCCGCGTCGAACAACTCGCGCACCGTGCCGCTCAGCGACTACCCGGTCGACGGCACCGCCGTGTCGATCCTGCCGGCCGCACTCTGCCGTCGCCACGGCGTGCTCGGTGTCGGGTTCGAGGGCGACCTCCTCATCCTCGCGATGGTGAACCCCACGAACGTGCTCGCGATCGACGACGCCCGCACCGCCTCGGGCCGCACGATCAAGCCGCTGCAGGTCGAGGAGCGCGACCTCGTCGCTGCCCTCGACCGGTACCTGCGCGCCGACGACGAACTGAACGACCTCACGTCGTCGCTGGAAGAAGAAGCGTCGACGACCTCGAATGCGCAGGTCGACATCGCCGACGGTGCCCTCGACGACGTCCCGATCGTCCGCTTCGTGAACCTGCTCGTGTCGCAGGCCATCCAGGACCACGCATCCGACATCCACATCGAGCCGGGCGAGCACGAGGTCCGGATCCGGTACCGCATCGACGGCGTGCTGCACGAGATGGCGCCGGCGCCGAAGAACATCCAGAACGGTGTGATCAGCCGTCTGAAGATCATGAGCGACATCGACATCGCCGAACGTCGCAAGCCGCAGGACGGCCGCATGTCGGTGCGGCACGGCGGCCGGCAGATCGACCTCCGCGTCGCGACGCTGCCCACCGTGTGGGGCGAGAAGGTCGTCATGCGGATCCTCGACAACACGAACACCTCGCTGACCCTCAAGGACCTCAACCTCCTCGAGCAGAACTTCCAGGCGTACCAGCGGTCCTACTCGAAGCCGTACGGCATGATCCTGGTCACCGGTCCCACCGGTTCGGGCAAGTCGACGACGCTGTACACGACCCTCAACGCCGTGGCGAAGCCCGAGATCAACGTCATCACGGTGGAGGACCCGGTCGAGTACCGGATGGCCGGCATCAACCAGGTGCAGGTCAACCCGAAGGCCGGCCTGACGTTCGCGTCCGCGCTCCGCTCGATCCTCCGGTCCGACCCCGACGTCGTGCTGCTCGGCGAGATCCGCGACCACGAGACCGCCCAGATCGCGATCGAGGCGTCGCTCACCGGGCACCTCGTGCTCTCGACCCTGCACACCAACGACGCGCCGTCGGCCGTGACCCGCCTGACCGAGATGGACATCGAGCCGTTCCTGGTCGGATCCGCCCTCGACTCCGTCGTCGCCCAGCGACTCGCACGCCGGCTGTGCGACCGGTGCAAGGCGCCAGCCGTGTACGAGATCGAGCAGCTCCAGGCGCTCGGGTTCCTGGCCCCCGGCGACGAGATGCCCGCGTTCTTCGCCCCGGTCGGCTGCGCGGTGTGCTCCAACACGGGGTACCGCGGGCGCATCGCGCTGCATGAGGTCATGACCGTGACCGAGGAGATCGAGCGGCTCGCCGTCGGTCGCGCCTCGAGCGCGGAGATCAGTCGCGTCGCCCAGCAGCAGGGCATGCTCACGCTCCGCCAGGACGGCTTCGAGAAGGTCAAGCTCGGCATGACGAGCGTTGACGAGATCCTGCGCGTCGTCGCGTGACCGGGGAACAGGACGAGCAGATGACCGACTCCGTGTACGACATCACCATGCCCGGCGACGAACCCGTCGCCGGATGGCACCCCGGCACCCCCGGCGCCGAGGTCGGCTCCCGCCGTGCCGCGCGTCTGGCCGCGGCCGCTGCCGCCCCGCCCGAGCAGGTCTACGACCTGACGGACGACTCGGCGCAGTGGCCCGCGCCCACCGGCACGCCCGTGGCCAGCCCGGTCACCGGGTCCGTGGGTGGTCCGGTCGCCGCGCCCGTGGCGCAGTCCGCCACCGCTCCTGCGACGCCGCCCGCCGCGGTGCCGTCGTCGACCGCCACCTACGGGTACGCCGAGCCGACGACCCAGCAGCTGCCGGCCATGTCGTACAGCGGCGCCCACCACGCCGCACCGGTGGCACCGGCTCCGGTTCCCGCCCCCGCCGCTGCGTCGGCTGGTGACATCGACTTCGCCCGGCACGCGCGTGAGGTCGCCGACCCCGACCTCATCACGGCACTGGCGCAGGTCGTCTACCAGGGGGCCTCCGACCTGCACGTCACGGCCGACGCCCCGCCCACCGTCCGCGTTGACGGCTCGCTCCGGCCGGCCGTGCCCGGAGGCGCGTGGTCGCGTGGCAAGGTCATCGCGGCACTCAAGACGCTGCTGTCCGTCGAACAGGCCGGGCAGTTCGACCACGACCAGGAGCTCGACTTCGCGTACTCGCTGTCGCCGGAGTACCGCTTCCGTGTGAACTACTACCAGCAGCGCGCCAACTGGGGTGCGGCGTTCCGCATCATCCCCACCAGGATCAAGACGCTCAAGCAGCTCGGGATCCCCGCGCACGTCGGTGACTTCGCCGGCCTGCCCCGTGGCCTGGTCCTCGTCACCGGCCCGACCGGCTCGGGCAAGTCGACCACGCTCGCCGCGCTCATCGACCTGGTCAACGAGAGCCGTGCTGACCACATCGTGACGGTCGAGGACCCGATCGAGTTCATGCACGACCACAAGCGGTCGATCATCAACCAGCGCGAGGTCGGCGCCGACACCCGCTCTTTCGCCTCCGCGCTCAAGCACGTGCTGCGGCAGGACCCCGACGTCATCCTGATCGGTGAGCTCCGCGACCTCGAGACCATCTCCGTCGCGCTCACCGCTGCCGAGACCGGCCACCTGGTGTTCGCCACCCTGCACACGCAGAGCGCACCCGGCACGATCGACCGCGTCATCGACGTCTTCCCGCCGCACCAGCAGGGGCAGATCCGCACCCAGCTCGCGGCCACCCTGCAGGGTGTCGTCTGCCAGACCCTCGTCCCGAAGGCCAACGGCGTCGGCCGGGTCGTCGCCACCGAGATCATGACGATCACCCCGGCCATCGGCAACCTCATCCGCGAGGGCAAGACGTACCAGATCACCTCTGCCATGCAGGCCGGCCGTGACCTCGGCATGCACACCATGGACCAGAACCTCGCCGAACTGGTCAACGTCGGCACCATCTCGCGCAAGGCCGCGATGGAGAAGGTGCACGACGAAGAGGGCTTCGACCGGCTCGTCCAGCGCGTCGAGTCCCCGTCCGACTCCTCGGCCGCCGCGATCGCCGCCAGCGGCATCGACTTCGGCGACAAGTTCTCCGGAGGTTACTGATGTCACTCGCGTTCGACTACCGCGGGCGTGACGGCGCCGGCAAGCTCGTGAAGGGCCGCCTCGACGCCGCGTCCGAAGGGGCCGTCGTCCAGCGTCTCCGGGGGATGGGCGTCTCCCCGATCGCGATCACCGAGGCGAAGGCCGGCACCGGGCTGCAGACCGAGATCAAGATCCCCGGGTTCGAGAAGGGCGTCGGGCTCAAGGACCTCGCGATCATGTCGCGGCAGGCCTCGACGATGCTCACCTCGGGGCTCTCGCTCCTGCGGGCCCTCACGATCCTGTCCGACCAGACCGAGAACAAGAAGCTCAAGGACATCCTCGGCAAGGTCCGCGACGACGTGGAGCGCGGCGTCTCGTTCTCCGACGCCGTCGCGAAGTACCCGGTCGACTTCCCGCCGATCATGATCAACATGATCCGTGCGGGGGAGACCGGCGGGTTCCTCGACCAGGCCATGGACTCCATCGCGACGAACTTCGAGAAGGAGCACAAGCTCCGCTCGACGATCAAGTCGGCGATGACCTACCCGGTGGTCGTGCTGTGCATGTCACTCGCCGCCGTCGTGATCATGCTCATCTTCATCGTCCCGATCTTCCAGGACATGTTCTCGTCGCTCGGCGGTCAGCTGCCGTTGCCGACGCAGGTCCTGGTGACCCTGTCGCAGGCGATGCGCTGGCTCGCACCGGTCCTCGCTGTCGCCGTGATCGTCGGCTGGCTGTGGTTCCGGGCGAACAAGAACACGGATCGCTTCCGGAGCTTCCGCGACCCGATCATGCTCCGCCTGCCGGTGTTCGGGGGACTGACCCGCAAGATCGTCATCGCGCGGTTCGCGCGGAACTTCTCGAACATGATCGGCGCTGGCGTCCCCATCCTGCAGGCCTTGTCCATCGTCGGCCAGGTATCGAACAACTTCGTGGTCCAGAAAGCACTCGAGCGCGTTGCGGAAGACGTCCGAAAAGGCGAATCAATTGCCGCGCCGTTGGCCCGGGAAAGCATTTTCCCGGCAATGGTCTCGCAAATGGTCGCCGTCGGCGAGGACGCCGGTTCGCTGGAGATCATGCTCGAGAAGATAGCGGTCTTCTACGACTCCGAAGTCGAGTCGACGACCGAGTCGCTGACTGCCCTGATCGAGCCGCTCCTCATTGCGTTCCTGGGCGTCGTCGTGGGTGGCATGATCATCGCGCTCTACCTGCCGATCTTCCAGATCACGTCGTTGGTGAAGTAAGGGCCGCCCCTCGTGCGGGGGTGGAACGCGAGGGGACGCCCCCGTTACTGGGGGCAATTCCGAGGGCTCGGACCCCCCGTTCTCGGGATTCCGCCTCGAATCGCCGCTGAATACTCTTGTCAGCGGCGGCGGAGCACTCCCCGGCACATTCTCCCATCGCATTCCCCCAAGAACGGAACCACCATGTACTTCGCTCTCATGGGCAAGCTCGACGCTCGCCGCAAGGGTCTCCTCGAGGACAAGGAGAAGGGCTTCACGCTCATCGAGCTCCTCGTCGTCGTCATCATCATCGGCATCCTCGCCGCCATCGCCATCCCGGTGTACCTGAACGTGCAGAACAACGCGAAGGACTCGGCCGTCAAGAGCGACCTCGCGAACGCGAAGACCGCGGTCATCGCCTACCAGACGGAAAGCGGCAAGCTCCCGGACGGCAGCACCACCGGACAGAAGCTGGTCGCCGACACCACCGAGCTCGGCAAGTACGGGCTGACGGTCAGCGACAACACCAAGGACCTGAAGTACGGCGCCACCCCCGTGAGCGGCGCCACGACGTTCTGCATCCAGGAGACGTCGGCCACGGGCAAGACCTTCCGCATCACCGAGTCGACCTCGGTCGTCGAGAAGGCCTGCGGCGCGGCGTAGTCCGCACCAGGAGGGCGACCTGTCGGTTGGCAGGTCGCCCTTCGTTTGCTCACATGACGAGGAGGAGGTGACCATGTTCCAGCGACTGCACGACCGGCTGTACCGGCACGACGCCGAAGCCGGCTTCTCCATCATCGAGGTCATGGTCGCCATGATGGTGTTCGCGGTCATGTCGATCGGGATCGCCTACGGCATCGCGAACAGCCTCCAGCTCACGCAGACCAATCGCGGTCGCGAGACCGCGGTCGCCCTCGCCTCGCAGGACATCGACACCCTCCGCCAGACCGCGGCCGCCTCCACCGGGGGGATCTTCCGCGTCCTCAGCAAGGCCGGTCCGGACAACACGAAGACCATCGGAGGCGTCGAGTACGCCATCGACCGGAAGGTCAGCTGGGTGCAGAGCGACGGCGCGACCGGCGCGTGCGGGACGTCGAACGGCAAGCTCGCCTACAAGAGCGTCGTCGAGACCGTGACCTGGCCGAACCCGCGGGGCGGTTCCAGCACCACATCGGTCTCGTCAGCGATCGCGCCGAGCGACGCGGTCACCGATCCCGGGTACGGCACCGTGATCATCTCGGTCACCACCGCTTCGGGAGCGCCCTACGAGGGTGTCGGGATCACGATCACCCCCGTCGGCGGCGGTGGCGGTGCAGCGCTGACGGCGGCGGTCCTCCCGACTGACGCACAGGGCTGCTCGTACGCGGTGAACGTGTCGCAGGGCGACTACGCGGTCTCTGCGAGCGTCACCGGCGGCATCGACACGAACCAGCAGCAGCCGTCCGTGCAATCGCCGATCTCGGTGACCGCCGGCGCGAGCTCGCCGGTCCCGTTCGTGTACGACCAGTCGAGCCAGCTGACCCTGCAGTACGCAGCCGGCTCCAAGGCGATGATCCCGACCAACATGCCCACGACGCTGTCGAGCACTGCCGGTGGGCTGGACGTCGTCAAGCCGTGGGACCTGGCCAGCACCTCGCTCAACGTCACCTCGAGTTCACGGCCGTCGTTGCCGGTGTTCCCGTTCGCCTCGGGCTACACGGTCTACGCCGGCCCGTACTCCAACAGCACCGGGAGTGCGACGAGCTGCCTCAGTCCCAACCCCTCGTCCTGGTCGACACCGAACGCCGCCAACGCGATCGGTGTGAGCCCGCCGTCGGTGGCCACTGCTCCCGGGAAGCCGTCGTCGGCCTCCGTGATGATGGGCGTCGCGACCGTGACCGGCGTGAAGGACCGCTACATCACTGCCGTCTCGTCGGCGAACCCGGCCGCCGGTGACCCCGGCTGCGCCGCCGGCATGACGATGAGGTTCCCGGTTTCGACCGGGGACACCGCGACCATCGCCCTGCCCTTCGGTACGTGGACGCTCTACTCCGGAACGACGTTCGGGTCGACGACGAAGAACGAGATCGCGTCGAAGGCCTCGAACGTGAAGCCCGTGACCAACGGCATGGTGAACCAGAAGACCGCGCTGGTGCTCATCAACTACGACAACACCCTGACCCTCGACCCTCGCGGGCAGACGTCGTGATGCGGGCCCTCCGACGCCTCCACCGCGAGCAGGCGGGGATCTCGCTGTCCGAACTGCTCGTCGCGGTCAGCGTGTCGATGATCATCCTCGTCGCGGTGGGCGGGTTCTTCACGGCCACCCTGCGCGCGGGGGTGACGAACACGTCCTCCGACCAGAACGCTCGGACGGCGTCGATCGCGATGAACTCCATCACGCGCTACGTGCACGCCGCGAGTCTGTTGCCGAAGTCGGACGGCACCTACGCCGCTGCGGTCACCCGGGCGGCCCCGACGCAGGTGGTGTTCTTCGCGTACATCAACCTCGACGGCAACAGCACTGACAAGCCCGTGCAGATCCGCTACTCACTGAACGACGCGAAACGCCTCGTCGTGGACCAGTGGGACGGCACGGCGACGAACGGCTTCTACTCCTTCCCGGCGACGACCCAGACCCCGGCGCGGAGCCTGGTGGTGGGTGGTCCGATCGCCTCGCCGACGAGCGACGGTGTCGCGCTGTTCTCGTACCTCGGAGCCGACGGCAAGACACTCGCGACCCAGCCGGACGGAACACTGGCGACCGCGCAGTTGGGCAACGTGCGAGCCGTCCGCGTGAACCTGGAACTCGGTTCCACCACCGCCGGTGCGAGCGGCAACACCCACGTGCAGAACACCCTGTACCTCTTCAACGTCGTCTACGGCACCAGCATCGGAGCGGGTTCATCATGATCCGTCGCATCAGCGCGGTCCTCGCGCGGGCCCAGCGCGACGAGCGCGGCATGGTCCTCGGCAACGTGCTCATCTTCGGCACCGTCATGATGCTGCTCGTCGCGACGATGATCGCCGTCTCCACCTCGGGGGCGGTCAAGGCCGCGTCGGACCGCAACTTCCAGAACGCGATGGCGGCCGCGTACGCGGGACTCGCCGACTACCAGTCGAAGCTCTCGAACGACAACGGCTACGCGCTCTACGGCAACGCGAACGCCCAGTTCAGCAAGTCGAGTGGGTCGACCTTCGTCAACGCCGACAAGAACATCGCGTTCACCAACTCCGGCTCGGACTGGGCACCGGTCGTCGGCTCGAGCGACCAGTGGTTCCGCTACGAGGTCGACAACTCCGACTACTCCGGCAAGGGCGTCCTGCGGGTCCGTGTCACCGGGAAGGCCGGGGGAAGTGTCCGGTCGCTCGTGGCCAACCTCAAGGGCGACGGCTTCATCAACTACCTCTACTTCACCAACTACGAGTCCTCGAACCCCGCGCTCACCGGGACCGATTGCACGACCGCCTACCAGTGGCAATCGGTCGCCGGGAAGTGCACGGCGGTGCAGTTCGCCGGCACCGACACCCTGAACGGGCCGATCCGGACCAACGACGTCTTCACCTCGGCGTGCTCGACGGTGTTCAACGGGTCGGTCGAACAGCACGACACGACCGTGCGCCCGTCGAGCGGCACCTGCGCGGGGACGTTCAACGGCGGTGCAGCGACCGCGGTCCCGTACCTCGGTCTGCCCGCGCTGAACACGAACATGTCGCAGGAGACGCGGACCGACCTCCCCACGACCGTTCCGCGGCCTGGCTGCATGTACACCGGACCGACCCGCGTGAAGTTCCTCGGGAACGGCAAGATGACCGTGTGGTCGCCGTGGTCCCGGGCCACGCAGATCAAGGTCAACAGCTCGAGCGGGGCGGTCCTCGCCGCGGACGACCCGGCGAAGGCCGCAGCGCTGTGCGGGGCGGTCTCGGATCTGCAGAGTTCCGCCGGAGCCACCATCCCGACCCTCCCCTCGAACCTGATGTACGTGCAGGACATCCCGTCCGCGTCGAACAACGTGAACGCCTGGGGTGCGGCCTTCCCGTCGAAGTACACGAACACGTACTGCACCACCACGGTCACCGTGCGGTCGAACGGTTCGGCGACGAACACGAGCAACCAGCCGTTCAGCAACGGGCAGGGGTTCCCGGCCGCAGGCGAGTGGATCAACGGAGGATCGTCGGGTTCCTCGTACCAGACGGGTTCGGCTTCCGACACGTACAGCTGCACGGCGGGAGACGTCTTCGTCAGCGGGGCGTTCAGCGGTGCGATGACGATCGCGGCATCCGGGACCGTGTGGGTCACCGACGACATCACCTACGTCAGCGCCACGAACGACGTGCTCGGGCTCGTCGGCCAGAACGCCGTCGAGATCTCCAACCCCGCCCGCTGCACCTCGTACCCGACGACCTACCAGTGGGGTGTCGGGTACGTGGCGGACACCTCGCGCTGCAACAGCTCGGGCGTGGGTCTGCTGAACCGGTCTCCGGGCGAATCGATCACCGTGTCGGCGGCGATCGCGAGCAACGCGGGGACGTTCTGGAACCAGAACTACGACATCGGCTCGAAGCTCGGCACCCTCAAGGTCATCGGTTCGATCGCGCAGAACTGGCGAGGGGCGGTCGCGACGACCGGCAACACCGGGTTCTCGAAGAACTACGTCTACGACCAGCGCCTGCTGACGACGGCACCCCCGAAGTTCCTGCAGCCGGTGTCGACCTCGTACGGGGTCACGACGCAGGTCGAGGTCCAGGCCGCGTACACCGCCGGCGGCTCGTGCGCGACCACGACCGGTGGTGCGTGCCGATGACCGGTCTCCAGGCGCTCGGGCCCGCACTCCCCGCACTCTCCGCCGTGTTCGGACTGCTCATCGGCTCGTTCCTCAACGTCGTGGTGCACCGCGTGCCGGCGGGCCAGTCCGTGGTCTCGCCACCGAGCGCTTGTCCGGCGTGCCGACACACGATCCGACGCCGCGACAACGTCCCGGTGCTCTCCTGGCTCGTCCTGCGCGGACGGTGCCGTGACTGTTCCGCGCCGATCTCCGCGCGGTACCCCGCCGTCGAACTCGTCACCGCGGTCCTGTTCGGGCTCACCGCCTTCGTGGTCGTGGGCCGCTCTCCTGCGGGGACGGCACAGGACACCGTGGCGCAGGTCGTGATCCTCGTCGCGTTGTTGTACCTGATGGCGATCAGCGTCGCACTCACCCTGATCGACATCGCCACCCACACGCTCCCGAACGCGATCGTCTACCCGTCCGGGATCGTCCTCACGGTGCTCCTCGTCGTCGCGAGTGCTGCCGACGGCGACTGGTCCGCTCTCGGTCGTGCGGCGATCGGTGCCCTCGGTTCCGGTGCCCTCTACCTCGGTCTCGCGCTGGCGGTCCCCGGCGGCATGGGCCTCGGCGACGTCAAACTGGCCGTGGTCCTCGGCCTCGTCCTCGCGTACCTCGGATGGGGACCCCTCGCAGTGGGTGCTTTCGGTGCGTTCCTGGTGGGCGGTACCGTCGCGATCGCGCTCCTCCTCGCCGGCCGTGCACGTTGGCGCGGCGGGCTGCCGTTCGGGCCGTCGATGCTGGTGGGGGCATGGCTCGGGATCGTCTTCGGGGACCTCCTCTGGACCGGGTACCTCCAGGTCCTCGGGGTCGCCTGAGCGACCACCACTCCACCTCCAACGAAAGCAGCATCATGGGCAAGAGCATCGTGGGCCTCGACATCGCGGGGTCGTCGATCCGCGCGGTCGAGGTCGTCGACGCCGACAAGGCACGACCGACGGTGGTGCGCTTCGCGGAGGTCCCCACTCCGCAGGACGCGGTGAGCCGTGGCGAGGTCCTCGAACCGAACACCGTCGCGGCCACCCTCCGCGAGCTGTGGTCGACGGGGCGGTTCCGCTCGAAGAACGTCGTTCTGGGGATGGGGAACCAACGGGTGCTCTCCCGAGACCTCACGGTGCCCCTCGCCCCGATGGCACAGATCCGCGAGAGCCTCCCGTTCCAGGTGCAGGAGATGCTCCCGGTGCCGGTCGGCGACGCCATCCTGGACTTCTACCCCGTGTCCGAGGGGGAGAGCGAGAACGGCCCCGTCGTCCACGGGCTCCTGATCGCAGCCATCAAGGACGCCGTGCTGGCGAACGTCAAGGCGGTGCAGCTCGCGGGACTCAACCCGATCGGGGTCGACATGATCCCGTTCGCGCTCACCCGTGTCCTGCTCGGGCGCCAGGGTGTCCCGGGAACCGCGGCGGTGGTGCAGCTCGGCGCGGACACCACCAGCGTGGTCATCGCGACTGACGGGATCCCGCAGTTCGTCCGGATCATCCCGATGGGGGGCAACGACATCTCCCGCGCGCTGGTCGGGACCCTCGACATCACCTTCGACGAGGCCGAGGCCGTGAAGCGCCACCTCGGGCTCGGCGGATCGGCACGGACTCCGGACGACGCCCGTGCCGTCGCGGTGATCACGGCCTCGGTCCACGAACTCACGACGAGCTTGCGGAACACGATCAACTACTTCGTCAACACCCGGCCGTCGGAACCCGTGACCCGGGTGGTGCTGACCGGTGGCGGGACCCGCCTGCAGGGCATGCGGGAGGCGCTGGCGGAGCAGACGCGCCTACCCGTCACGATGGGCGCCGCGTTCGACGGCGTCGGACTCGCGCGGTCGATCCCGGCCGGCGACGTCGCCGACCACGTCGATGCGATCACGGTCGCCTTCGGGTTGGCAGTAGGGAGCAGAGCAGCATGACCGTCACAGAAGCGCGACCCGTCGACGCGGTCGGTGCGGCACGGCCGGAGCGTCCCCGACGGAGCGCTCGCGGCGCGCAGGTCTCGATCGCCGGTCGTGAACCCCGCGTCGACCTCCTGCCCTCCGAGGTCCACGTCGACCGTCGTGAACGGGGCGTCGCGCGTCGTGCGTGGCTCGGTGTCCTCATCACGGCGGCCGCCGCGGCACTCGGCGTCGGCGCAGCGGCGGTCCACCAGCTGGACACCGCATCGTCACTGACCGCGGCGCAGGCCGAGACGGCGTCGTTGCTGCAGCAGCAGCAACGTTTCTCCGACGTCCGGCAGGTCGAACAGGACAGTCAGCTCCTGGAGGCGGCACGAACCGTCGGGGGGTCGACGGAGATCGACTGGAACGGCACGCTGTCCCAGCTCAAGAATGTGCTGCCGGCCGGCGTCGCCATCACCTCGATGACCATCGACTCCGCTGACGTCACCACGGCGTTCGCACAGTCGGCGGTCCCGCTCGAGAAGGCCCGTGTCGCATCGATGCAGCTGACCGTGTCGAGTCCGACCATCCCCTCGGTACCCGACTGGACGGCTCGTCTGTCGCAGCTCAAGGGCTACGCCGACTCGACCATCACGTCGGTCGCGTTGCAGGAGGACTCCGGCGGGTACACCGCGACGGTCCAGGTCCACCTCGGGGAACGGGCGTTCGACGGCAAGTACACCCAGGAGCAGTCGAAGTGAACCGCAACCGCCTCTCGTTCGTCGTCGCGCTCGTCGCGATCGGAGCCGTGCTCGCCGGGGCGTGGTTCCTCGGGGTGCAGCCGCAGCTCGCCCAGGCTGCGGACAACTCCTCGCAGCAGACGGACATCGACGCCACGAACGCCCGGAACCAGGCCGAGCTCGATCGGCTCCAGGAAGCGAGTGATGCACTCGCCGAGACGAAGACGAAACTGGACGCGCTCCGCGTCTCGGTGCCGTCGACGCCGTCGACGGAGGCTCTCCTCCGAGAACTGAACGGTGCAGCGACCACCGCTGGCGTCACGGTGACCTCGATCACCGTCGGAGACGCGAAGGCCTACGAGCCGGCGGCCGGACAAGCCTCCGACGAGCCGGCGGCTCCGGCGAGTGCCACGCCGAGCGCCGAGCCGACCCCGACGGCGCCGACTGCCCGGACCGACGCTGCGATCAACGGATCGAACTTCGTCGTCATCCCGGTGACCGTGGCGGTGCAGGGCTCGTACGACCAGGCGCTCGCCTTCACGAAGGCGGTGCAGTCCGGGCAGCGGTTGCTCCTGGTGACCGGCATCGCCTCGACGAGTTCCGACTCGGGAGCGAGCCCGATGGACGCGCAGGCATGGTCGCTCTCCGGATCGGTCTACGTCCTCGCCGAGTCGGACACCGCGGCGAAGGGCTGAACGACCCCCGGACCGGGGTCGGCCACGCCACGCCGACCCCGCTTCCGCGACACCCGTCGTTGTGATTACGATGCACCAGACGCCGTGATCGCGGCTGCTCATCCCCTCTCGAACGGTCGGCTCGAATCGGCCGTTCCTCGTCGTGCCCGGAGTCGCGCGTGTTGGTCGGAATCGTGGAATTCCTCGGTTGGTTCGGTGCCGTAACCGTTCTAGCGGGTTACATCTTGTTCTCCACCGGCAAGATCCCGAACGGTCCGCTCTACCAGCTGCTCAACTTGGTCGGCGGCCTCGCGGTGGCGATCAACGTCGCCGCGCACCACGCCGTCCCCTCGACGATCGTCAACGGGATCTGGGCGATCGTCGCCGTCGTCGTCCTGGTGAGGATGGGCCGCGCGCGTCGCGCGGCGAAGCGCGACGGATCCGTGTCCTCCGAGCCGGCGGTCCTGCACGCTGAGCCGGCCGCGACCACCGGGGTCCTGCCGGTGATCGGCCCGGCGCTGCGCGACCACGAGCCGGAGGCCACCGCCGAGGCGGACGCCGCCACGGGCCTCCAGTCCGACGACCCGACGGACGCGACGGACGAGACGGACGCGACGAAGCCGGATGCGGCACCCGCCGCGGTGCCGGAGGCGCCCGCCCCCATGACCGAGACCGTCCCGATCATCACGGCGACGATCGCGCTCGCCCTGGTCGCCGCAGCGCACGAGCAGTCCGACCGGGCGGGCCGTCGCGAGCACGCGGACGACACTGGCCACGCCGAACCCGCTCGCTGACCAGCCGGTCGGCGATACGATCGGCGCATGTCCCGGTGGTTGATCGCGACGATGACGTCCGTCCTCTTCATCGCGCTCGTGATCGCCGTCACGGGCTTCGAAGCCCTGCTCGCCGACGTCGAGGTCATCTCGCAGCCCGACGCCACCCCGTACCTCGGGCCCGCGATGGTGGTCGGCGCCGCGGTGGTGGTCTTCCTCGCGACCGCGGCGGGTGCGCGTGACGGCAACCCCGGCGTGACGGCCCTGGTGGCCGCAGCGACGGTCTACCTGGTCATGCTCGGCGTCGGAGCCGTGGGCTACGCGCTCGTCCGCTCGGACGCGACGGAGCTCCTCGTCTTCCCCGCGGGGTACGCCCTCGGGCCGTTCGTGGTCGGGTCCGTCGTGGTGGCGCTCCTGTCGGTGCTCGGCGGGATCTCGATGGCCCGGCACCAGGCGCGGACCGGCACCGCGACCGACGGGGCTGGCACCCGGACGGAGTCCACCGTCGCGGGCGAGGACCACTCGGCGCGGTAGTCTCGCGGGGTACGCGGACACGCAACGGGGGAACGATGAGCGACGAGCAGACGGCGGATCCGGACCAGCACGGCTGGGGCTCGGTGCCGCCCGTCGCCACGATCCGCGGGACGCAGGACGCGCCGCTCGGCACCCCGCTGGACCCGCGGGGCGGCGCGCAGTTCGGCGCGCGGCGGGCGCGCCCTCGTCGGAAGCTCCGCCGTGGGCAAGTCGCCGGGATCGTCGCCGGCGTCGTGGTGCTCTCGCTGCTCCTGGTCGGCGGCATCGCCGGCTCCCTGATCGGCTCGTCCACGCATTCCGCTGACCGCCCGGTGCGGGCGTTCCTCGACGACCTGACGGCCGGACGCGTGGCCGACGCCCTCGACGACGCGGGCATCGATCGCGAGAAGACCGACGTGCTCCTCGGCGAAGCCGCCTACGCGAAGGCATCGGACAAGGTCACCGGCTACCGGGTCGCCGCGACGCGGACGGAGGGCGACACCGCCACGGTCCGCGCGTACCTGCGCCAGGGCGGGCAGGACGTCGCCGCGACCTTCACGCTCGACAAGACCGGGACGGACTGGGGCGTGTTCCCGATCTGGGAGCTGCAGGCCCCCGAACTCGGCACGGTCGACGTCGCGGTGCGAGGGCCGTCCGGTGCTGCGGTCACCGTCGCCGGCAGCAACGTGAAGACCGCGAAGGACGGCACGGTGAGCCTCCGCGCGCTGCCCGGGACCTACGACGTCGCCTTCGACGGCGACAAGTGGACCACGGCCAGTGGGGGATCGGCCAGCGTCAGCGGGTTCGGGCGGTCGACCTCGAGCCCGGTGCAGATGACCACGACCCTGACCACCGCGGGGCAGCAGGCCGCCGAGCGAGCGGTGGACGACTGGGTGGACGGCTGCATCGCCTCCACCGACGCCGCCCCCGCCGGCTGCAGCTTCTACGCGTACGGGCAGAACCCGGCGTACACGTACTCGAACCAGAAGTGGACACTCGAGACGCGGCCGACGGTCCGGGTCGGCAACTGGACGACGAACGGCTGGTTGATCACGACGACGACGTTCGGACGGGCGAAGTACACGGCCGACATCTCGGGTGCGGCCGGCACCGGAACGGCGTCCGCGGGGCCGCTCAACGTGAACGCGAGCGGGTACGTCACCGGCTTCTCGAGCGACGGTGCCACGTTCCGCTCGGCGGTGGGCAACGGGTCCTCCGACACCGGCTCATGACGGTGTCGGTTCCCGGGGTGACCCGGATTGATTTCGTCCCGTTACGCGGGTAGTCTCTACCGGGTGTGCGCCCTCGGGCGCGCCCGAAAAGTCCGGCGAGCGGGATCGCCCAGCCGGACCACTCCGTCCCCCACTCGAACACCCGCCGTCCGGCGGTGATCAGCGCGGGACGAGGAAGCCGGCGGAACGCGCCGGCCAGAGAGCACGAGCGAAGAACCAGGAGAACAGTTGCCTACTATTCAGCAGCTGGTTCGCAAGGGTCGTACGCCGAAGGTCACCAAGACCAAGGCGCCCGCCCTGAAGGCGAACCCCCAGCAGCGTGGTGTGTGCACCCGCGTCTACACCACCACCCCCAAGAAGCCGAACTCGGCACTGCGCAAGGTCGCTCGTGTCAAGCTCTCGAACGGCACCGAGGTCACGGCCTACATCCCCGGTGAGGGCCACAACCTCCAGGAGCACTCGATGGTGCTCGTCCGTGGCGGTCGTGTGAAGGACCTCCCGGGTGTGCGGTACAAGATCATCCGTGGCGCCCTGGACACCCAGGCAGTCAAGAACCGTAAGCAGGCTCGTAGCCGCTACGGCGCGAAGAAGGGTTGAGTTAGATGCCTCGTAAGGGTCCCGCCCCCAAGCGTCCCGTCGTCGCCGACCCGGTCTACGGTGCGCCGATCGTCAGCCAGCTCGTCAACAAGATCCTGCTCGACGGCAAGAAGGGCCTCGCCGAGCGCATCGTCTACGGTGCACTCGAGGGCGTTTCCGCCAAGAACCAGCAGGACGCCGTCGTGACGCTGAAGAAGGCGCTCGACAACGTCCGTCCGACCCTCGAGGTCCGCAGCCGCCGCGTCGGTGGCTCGACCTACCAGGTCCCGGTCGAGGTCAAGCCGCACCGCGCGAACACCCTCGCGCTCCGTTGGCTCACCTCGTACGCCAAGGCCCGTCGCGAGAAGACGATGACCGAGCGTCTCATGAACGAGATCCTCGACGCGTCGAACGGTCTCGGTGCCGCGGTCAAGCGCCGCGAGGACACGCACAAGATGGCCGAGTCGAACAAGGCCTTCGCCCACTACCGCTGGTAGTCCCGGCTCTGCTGGCTGATCGGTCCGGGCGCCGACGGGCAAAACCCCCGGCGCCCGGCCGACCACCAATCTCCTACAACTCTTCCGGAGGAACCCTGTGGCACAGGACGTGCTCACCGACCTGAACAAGGTCCGCAACATCGGCATCATGGCGCACATCGATGCCGGCAAGACCACGACGACCGAGCGCATCCTGTTCTACACGGGCATCACGCACAAGATCGGTGAGGTCCACGACGGCGCTGCCACGATGGACTGGATGGCGCAGGAGCAGGAGCGCGGCATCACGATCACGTCGGCCGCGACGACCTGCTTCTGGGACAACAACCAGATCAACATCATCGACACCCCCGGTCACGTGGACTTCACGGTCGAGGTGGAGCGCTCGCTCCGCGTCCTCGACGGTGCGGTCGCCGTCTTCGACGGCAAGGAGGGCGTCGAGCCCCAGTCCGAGACCGTCTGGCGTCAGGCCGACAAGTACGACGTCCCGCGCATCTGCTTCGTCAACAAGATGGACAAGCTGGGCGCCGACTTCTACTACACCGTCGACACCATCGTGAACCGCCTCGGTGCGGAGCCCCTCGTGCTCCAGCTGCCGATCGGTTCCGAGAGCTCGTTCGAAGGCGTCGTCGACCTCGTCCAGATGCGTGCACTCACCTGGCGCGGCGACGCCAAGGGTGACGTCGCGATGGGTGCGAAGTACGAGATCGAAGAGATCCCGGCCGACCTGCAGGACCGTGCCGCCGAGTACCGCGAGAAGCTCATCGAGCGCGTGGCCGAGGCGGACGACGTCCTCATGGAGCGCTATCTCGAGGGCGACACCGACTTCTCGGTCGCCGAGATCAAGGCAGCCATCCGTGCCCTCACGGTGAGCAGCACGCTCTACCCGGTCCTCTGCGGTTCCGCGTTCAAGAACCGTGGTGTCCAGCCGATGCTCGACGCCGTCATCGACTACCTCCCGTCCCCGCTCGACGTGCCGCCGATGATCGGCCACGACGTCAAGGACGAGGAGAAGGAGATCATCCGCAAGCCCGACGCGTCCGAACCGTTCTCGGCCCTCGCGTTCAAGGTCGCGGTGCACCCGTTCTTCGGTCGTCTGACCTACGTGCGCGTCTACTCGGGCTCGATCGAGTCCGGTGCCCAGGTCGTCAACTCGACCAAGGGCAAGAAGGAGCGCATCGGCAAGATCTTCCAGATGCACTCCAACAAGGAGAACCCGGTCGCCAACGTGACCGCTGGCCACATCTACGCGGTCATCGGCCTCAAGGACACCACCACCGGTGACACCCTGTGCGACCCGACCAACCAGGTCGTCCTCGAGTCGATGACGTTCCCGGAGCCGGTCATCGAGGTCGCCATCGAGCCGAACACGAAGGCTGACCAGGAGAAGCTCTCCACGGCCATCCAGAAGCTCGCCGAAGAGGACCCGACGTTCCGCGTCGAGCTCAACGCCGAGACCGGTCAGACGACGATCAAGGGCATGGGCGAGCTCCACCTCGACATCCTCGTCGACCGCATGAAGCGTGAGTTCCACGTCGAGGCGAGCGTGGGCAAGCCCCAGGTGGCCTACCGCGAGACGCTCACCAAGATCGTCGAGCGCTACGACTACACCCACAAGAAGCAGACCGGTGGTTCCGGCCAGTTCGCGAAGGTGCAGATCGCGCTCGAGCCGATGGAGGTCACGAGCGAGAAGGTCTACGAGTTCGTCAACGCGACCTCCGGTGGCCGTGTCCCGCGCGAGTACATCCCGTCGGTCGACGCCGGTATCCAGGACGCCATGCAGGTCGGCATCCTCGCGGGCTACCCGACGGTCGGCGTGAAGGCCATCCTCAAGGACGGCGCGGCGCACGACGTCGACTCGTCCGAGATGGCGTTCAAGATCGCCGGCTCGATCGCCTACAAGGAAGCGGCTCGCAAGGCCGGTCCGGCGATCCTCGAGCCGATCATGGCCGTCGAGGTCCGTACTCCTGAGGAGTACATGGGCGACGTCATCGGTGACCTGAACTCCCGTCGTGGCCAGATCGCCTCGATGGAGGACGCCTCGGGCGTCAAGGTGGTCCGCGCGAGCGTGCCGCTGTCCGAGATGTTCGGCTACGTCGGCGACCTGCGGTCGAAGACCTCTGGTCGTGCGGTCTACTCGATGACCTTCGAGACCTACAGCCAGGTCCCGGCCAAGGTCGCCGAGGAGATCATCGCGAAGAACGCGGGGGAGTAGCGCTCAGCGCTTCTCCACAGGCGGGGGCGCCCGGCGACGGGCCCCTCGCCACCAAGTAAAGTACAGACACACACCGCGCACCAACGGTTCCGAGCCCATCCAGGGCCGGCCGGGGGTGACGCTTCCGAGTCCTGAGGAGGACCCACAGTGGCCAAGGCCAAGTTCGAGCGCACCAAGCCGCACGTCAACATCGGAACCATCGGTCACGTCGACCACGGCAAGACCACGCTCACGGCGGCGATCACCAAGGTTCTGCACGACCAGTACCCGGACCTCAACGAGGCCCGCGACTTCGCGCAGATCGACAACGCTCCCGAGGAGCGCCAGCGCGGCATCACGATCAACATCTCGCACGTCGAGTACCAGACCGAGAAGCGTCACTACGCGCACGTCGACGCCCCCGGTCACGCCGACTACGTGAAGAACATGATCACGGGTGCGGCACAGATGGACGGCGCGATCCTCGTGGTCGCCGCCACCGACGGCCCGATGCCCCAGACGCGTGAGCACGTGCTGCTCGCCCGTCAGGTCGGCGTCCCCTACATCGTCGTCGCACTGAACAAGTCCGACATGGTGGACGACGAGGAGATCCTGGAGCTCGTCGAGCTCGAGGTCCGCGAGCTCCTCGGCTCGCAGCAGTTCGACGAGGACGCCCCCGTCGTGCAGGTCTCGGCGCTCAAGGCGCTCGAGGGCGACGAGAAGTGGGTCAAGTCGGTCCAGGACCTCATGGCCCAGGTCGACGAGCACGTGCCGGACCCGGTGCGCGCCACCGACCAGCCGTTCCTGATGCCGATCGAGGACGTCTTCACGATCACCGGTCGTGGCACGGTCGTCACCGGTCGCGTCGAGCGTGGCACGCTCAACCTGAACGAGGAGGTCGAGATCGTCGGCATCCGCGCGACGCAGAAGACCACCGTCACGGGCATCGAGATGTTCCGCAAGCTGCTCGACCAGGCGGTCGCCGGTGACAACACCGGTCTGCTCATCCGTGGCCTCAAGCGCGAGGACGTGGAGCGCGGCCAGGTCGTCGTGAAGCCGGGTTCGGTCACGCCGCACACCGAGTTCCAGGCGAACGCGTACATCCTGACCAAGGACGAGGGTGGGCGTCACAACCCGTTCTACGCGAACTACCGCCCGCAGTTCTACTTCCGCACCACGGACGTCACCGGCGTCATCACGCTGCCCGAGGGCACCGAGATGGTCATGCCCGGTGACACCGTCGCCATGACCGTCGAGCTGATCCAGCCGATCGCCATGGAAGAGGGCCTCCGTTTCGCCATCCGTGAGGGTGGTCGTACGGTCGGTGCCGGTACGGTCGAGAAGATCATCAAGTAACTCCGGTTCCTTGCGACAGCGGGGTCGGGCCTTCAGGGCCCGGCCCCGCTTCGTCGTCCCCGGCCGCTGACGGGCCGTACAGGGCGCCGGAGCGGAGGCCCGGGGCCGGGCCGGTGCCGCGCCTCCTGTCCGCCCCGTGACCCGTCACAGGCGTCACGGAGTTGGCTCGGCGTCGTGACACGCCTCCGCAGATCCGCGACCTCCGGTCGCGGCTACCACCGCGTCCGATCCGGGAGCGGCTTCTCGTACCGTGATCCCCAGGGCAACACGGTGACCGATCCGGACGAGCGCCGTCGGCTCGAGGAGTTCGTGATCCCGCCGGCGTGGGACGACGTCTGGATCTCGCCGTACCCCAACGGACACATCCTCGCCACCGGGACGGACGGCGCCGGTCGGCGGCAGTACATGTACCACCCGTCCTGGCGGGAGCGGATGGACCGCATCAAGTACGACCGCGCGCTGGCACTCGCCGAATCGCTGCCGGTGGCCCGCCGTGGCGTCACGCAGGACCTCCGTCGCCCCGAGCCGGACCGTCGCCGGGCACTGGCCGCAGCGTTCCGCATGCTCGACCAGGGGTCGCTCCGGGTGGGGTCCGAGCGGTACGCCACCGAGCACGGGAGCCGTGGTCTGTCGACGCTGCTCTGCGCGCACGCCCACGTCTCCGGCGACGACATCGAGCTCGACTTCCCCGGCAAGAGCGGGCAGGAGTGGTCGTCGTCGATCCACGACCACGACCTCGCGCGGGTCATCGCGGGCATGAAGCGGCGCGGACCGAACGCGCGGCTGCTGTCGTTCCGCGAGCGTCGCGGGGCGGAGTGGGAGCCGCTCTCCGCCGAGGACATCAACGCCTACGTCAAGGAACGTGCTGGCGACGAGTTCACCGCGAAGGACTTCCGGACCCTGCACGGCACGGTCGCGGCTGCGGTGGACCTGGCGAAGACCGGCCCGCAGTCGTCGCAGGCCAAGCGGAAGAAGGCCGTCTCGCACGCGGTCAAGGCCGCCAGCGAGGAGCTCGGCAACACCCCGACGGTGTGCCGACAGAGCTACATCGACCCCCGGTTGCTCGACGCGTACGACCACGGGGAGACCATCGATCCGAACCGCCTGGCGTCCGCCGAGGCCGAGGTCCGGGCGCTGCTCTACCGACAATGACCCGGGGGCCGTCCGGATGACGTAGCGTTGGTCGACGTGCCGGACCACCCCCACACGGCACGGAAGGACCCACAACAGTCGTGACCGACGAGTGCATCCACGGTTTCCCCACCGAGCTCTGCGACATCTGCGCACCCCGGCAGCGCGAAGCGTCGGAGACCCCAGCCACCCCGGCACCACGCCGGACCCGCATCACCACCAACCTGCGCGTCGACCCGCCAGCCTCCGGGCCCGGGACGTCGCTGCGGTCGCCGACGTCGCTCCGTTCGTCGTCCGCCGACCTGCCCGAGGCGCGTGAGTTCGCAGCGCTCCGCGCCCACCACGTCACCCACATCGACAACCTCGACGGCATCGTCGGCGCCGGTGCGATCCTGGCGTCCGACCAGGCGGAGCCCGTCGTCGACGTGAGCTCTGCCGACACCCGCGCCGCCCGCGCCGAGGCCGAGGCACCAGACGGCTCCTCGATCGCCGGCCACGTGCCGTTCACGCTGTCCCCCGACGCCACCCGCTGGGACGAACTCCGGACGGGCGCCGAGGGCGAGCGCTGGTCCGATGCCGCCCGTCGCACCCGGGCGATCGACTACGTCGTGCTCGTCGTGCCGGTCTCGGCGTTCGGGGCATCCGTGATCGTCGCCGACCAGGACGCCGACGCCGACGACGTCCGGTTCGCCGTCGGGCCCGACGCCGCCACGAACCTGATCCGTCGCACCGACTTCACGGACCCGGAGATGCACGGCCTCGAGCTGCTCGCCGGTCCGAGCGTGCCGTTCACGTCGGTCGCGGTCATCGGCGTGCCCAACGACAAGGCCCGGCAGACGGTCCGCGCCGTGCTCGCCGACCACGGTGGACACGCTCCGCGAGTGGCCGTCTTCCCGCCGTGGTTCGTGCCCCCGGTGACCGCTGAGTGACGGTCTCCTGACCCGTTTCGAGGCACCCTCCGGACCACGTCCGGAGGGTGCTCCGCGTTGCGGGGCCGAGCCGCGCCTCCAGGCCGTCCGATCCGCGTGGATCCGGGCAAGCGAGCCCGCGGGACACGCCCGGCGATTCGCGACACGCCCGGGTTGCACGTGGGCCGGGGCTATGCGAGACTTGTCCGGTTCCGAATTCCCCGTGGGTGCATGCCCACAGGATCACTGCTCTGGCAGTGCACAACCCCCTTGTTCAGCAGGGCTGGGTTGGGCCGCAGGCAGCAGAACACGACTCCCCGAGATGTGACGGACGCGGTGCACCACTGCTGCGCCCGGATCACGAGGCAGTCGATTGCCCACGCTGGACGGCCACGGTCGCCCGCGAGGTTGACAGGTGAACAGCGGTCATCCCCAGTGGATGCGGCCGGTTGGTTCAGGAAAACAGCACGGTCCGCAGGAATGCGGAACCGAGCGGCGTCAGGCGGCCAGAGGGTGCGCGGCGCAGAGAGGACAAGAGACACATGGCGGGACAGAAGATCCGCATCCGGCTCAAGTCGTATGACCACGAGGTCATCGACACGTCGGCCCGGAAGATCGTCGACACGGTGACCCGTGCCGGTGCAACCGTGGTCGGCCCGGTGCCGCTCCCCACCGAGAAGAACGTGATCGCAGTGATCCGTTCCCCTCACAAGTACAAGGACTCGCGCGAGCACTTCGAGAAGCGCACGCACAAGCGGGTCATCGACATCGTCGACCCGACGCCGAAGGCCGTGGACTCGCTCATGCGACTCGACCTGCCGGCAGACGTCAACATCGAGATCAAGCTGTAAGGGGGCTGACCAATGGCGAACTCAACCAAGACCGTCAAGGGCCTCCTCGGCAAGAAGCTCGGCATGACGCAGGTGTGGGACGAGAACAACAAGTTCATCCCCGTCACCGTGATCGAGGTCGGCCCGAACGTGGTCACCCAGATCCGCAACGCTGAGCGCGACGGCTACGAGGCGATCCAGATCGCCGCCGGCGCCATCGACCCGCGCAAGGTCAACAAGCCGGCCGCTGGCCACTTCGAGGCCGCTGGCGTGACCCCGCGTCGCACCCTCACCGAGATCCGTACCAACGACTCCGCTGAGTACACGCTCGGCCAGGAGCTCACCGTGGACGGCACGTTCACGGCGGGCCAGAAGGTCGACGTCGTCGGTACCTCCAAGGGCAAGGGCTTCGCCGGTGTCATGAAGCGCCACGGCTTCCACGGCGTCGGTGCCTCGCACGGTGCGCACCGCAACCACCGCAAGCCCGGCTCGATCGGTGCTTCCTCGACCCCGTCGCGCGTCTTCAAGGGCATGCGCATGGCCGGTCGTATGGGTGGCGACCGCGTGACCGTCCTCAACCTCACGGTGCACGCCGTCGACGCCGAGAAGGGTCTGCTGCTCGTCAAGGGCGCCGTCCCCGGTGCTCGTGGCCGCTCCGTCTTCGTCCGCACCGCCGTGAAGGGTAAGTGATCATGGCCACCACGACCGCAACCACGATCGACGTCCTCGACGCATCGGGTGCCAAGTCCGGCACCGTCGAGCTCCCCGCAGCTCTCTTCGACGTCGAGACCAACGTCCCGCTGATCCACCAGGTCGTCACCGCGCAGCTCGCAGCCGCGCGTCAGGGCACCCACAAGACCAAGAACCGCGGCGAAGTCCGCGGTGCCGGTCGCAAGCCGTTCAAGCAGAAGGGCACCGGCCGCGCCCGTCAGGGTTCCGTCCGTGCTCCGGAGCACACCGGCGGTGGCGTCGTCCACGGACCGACCCCGCGCGACTACTCGCAGCGCACCCCGAAGAAGATGATCGCCGCTGCTCTGCTCGGCTCGCTCTCGGACCGTGCACGCGGTGGCCGCATCTCCGCTGTGGAGGGCTTCGTCGCGGCTGAACTGCCGTCGACCAAGACCGCCCGCACGCTCCTCGAGAAGGTCGCGCCCGTCAAGAACGTGCTCGTCGTGCTCGAGACGGACGACGAGCTGACGCTCAAGTCGATCCGCAACCTGTCGAACGTCCACGCGCTCTCGTACGGCCAGCTCAACGCCTACGACGTGCTGCGTTCGGACGCCGTCGTCTTCAGCAAGAGCGCCCTCGACGCCTTCATCGCGTCGAAGACCGCGAAGGAGATCACCGCATGAGCGGCTTCAACAAGGACCCGCGCGACGTCATCATCTCGCCGGTCGTCTCGGAGAAGAGCTACGCGCTCATCGACCAGGGCAAGTACACGTTCATCGTGGACCCCCGCTCGAACAAGACCGAGATCAAGCTCGCCATCGAGAAGATCTTCGACGTCAAGGTCGCGAGCATCAACACGCTGAACCGCCCGGGCAAGACCCGTCGCACCAAGTTCGGTCTCGGCAAGCGCAAGGACACCAAGCGCGCCATCGTGACGCTCAAGTCCGGTTCGATCGACATCTTCACGGCTGTCGGCTGAGGACCAGAGGGATAAATCATGGCTATTCGTAACTACAAGCCGACGACCCCCGGTCGTCGCGGCTCGTCGGTCGCAGACTTCGCTGAGATCACCCGTTCGACTCCGGAGAAGTCCCTGCTTCGTCCGCTGCCGAAGACCGGTGGTCGCAACAGCTCCGGCCGCATCACCACGCGTCACATCGGTGGTGGCCACAAGCGCCAGTACCGCGTGATCGACTTCCGTCGCTCCGACAAGGACGGCGTCGACGCCAAGGTCGCTCACATCGAGTACGACCCCAACCGCACTGCGCGCATCGCGCTCCTGCACTACGTGGACGGCACGAAGCGGTACATCATCGCGCCGAACAAGCTCAAGCAGGGCGACGTCATCGAGCAGGGTCCCGGCGCCGACATCAAGCCCGGCAACAACCTGCCGCTGCGCAACATCCCAGTGGGTACGGTCGTGCACGCCATCGAGCTCCGCCCCGGTGGCGGCGCCAAGATGGCTCGCTCCGCCGGCGCCTCGGTGCGTCTCGTCGCCAAGGACGGCCCCTACGCGCAGCTCCGTCTGCCGTCGGGCGAGGTCCGCAACGTCGACGCACGCTGCCGCGCCACGATCGGCGAGGTCGGCAACGCCGAGCAGTCGAACATCAACTGGGGCAAGGCCGGCCGCATGCGCTGGAAGGGCGTCCGCCCGACCGTCCGTGGTGTCGCCATGAACCCGGTCGACCACCCGCACGGTGGTGGTGAGGGCAAGACCTCCGGTGGTCGTCACCCGGTCAGCCCCTGGGGTCAGTCCGAGGGCCGTACGCGCAAGCCGAACAAGCCGAGCGACAAGCTCATCGTCCGTCGCCGTAACGCCGGCAAGAAGCGCAAGTAGGAGTTCAGAAGATGCCACGCAGTCTGAAGAAGGGCCCCTTCGTCGACGAGCACCTGCTCCGCAAGGTCGTCACGCAGAACGAGGCCAACACCAAGAACGTGATCCGCACGTGGTCGCGTCGGTCGATGATCGTCCCGAACATGCTCGGGCACACCATCGCCGTCCACGACGGCCGCAAGCACATCCCGGTGTTCGTCACCGAGTCGATGGTCGGTCACAAGCTCGGCGAGTTCGCGCCGACCCGCACCTTCCGTGGTCACGTGAAGGACGACAAGAAGGGCCGTCGCCGCTGAGGCGGCGACGCAGAGGAGGAACGAAATGGTGGAGTCGATCGCACGCGTGCGACACATCCGCGTCACGCCTCAGAAGGCCCGTCGCGTCATCGAGCTGATCCGCGGCAAGCAGGCCCACGAGGCCCTCGCCATCCTGAAGTTCGCCCCCCAGGGCGCTTCGGAGCCCGTGTACAAGCTGGTCGCCTCGGCGATCGCGAACGCACGGGTCAAGGCGGACTCGACGAACAGCTTCCTCGACGAGCGCGACCTCTACGTGAGCCGCGTCTTCGTCGACGAGGGCACGACCCTGAAGCGGTTCCAGCCGCGCGCCCAGGGCCGCGCCTTCCGCATCAACAAGCGCACCAGCCACATCACGGTCGTCCTCGCGACGCCCGACGAGGCCGAGGTTGCCGCGACGAGCAAGAAGGCGAGCAAGTAATGGGCCAGAAGGTCAACCCGTACGGCTTCCGTCTCGGGATCACGACGGACCACGTCTCGCACTGGTTCACCGACAGCAAGAAGGCCGGTCAGCGCTACGCCGACTACGTGGCCGAGGACATCAAGGTGCGCGAGTACCTGAAGAAGACCCTCGACCGCGCCGGTGTCGCACGCATCGAGCTCGAGCGCACCCGTGACCGTGTCCGCGTGGACATCCACACGGCTCGTCCGGGCATCGTCATCGGCCGCCGCGGCGCCGAGGCGGAGCGCGTTCGCGGTGAGCTCGAGAAGCTCACCAAGAAGCAGATCCAGCTGAACATCCTCGAGGTCAAGAACCCCGAGACCGAGGCCCAGCTCGTCGCGCAGGGCATCGCCGAGCAGCTCTCCGCTCGTGTCGCGTTCCGTCGCGCCATGCGCAAGGGCCTGCAGGGTGCACAGCGCGCCGGCGCCAAGGGTGTCCGCATCCAGGTGTCGGGCCGTCTCGGCGGCGCCGAGATGTCGCGTTCGGAGTTCTACCGCGAAGGCCGTGTGCCGCTGCACACCCTCCGCGCGAACATCGACTACGGCTTCTACGAGGCCCGGACCACGTTCGGCCGCATCGGCGTGAAGGTCTGGATCTACAAGGGCGACATCACGAACAAGGAGCTCGCTCGCGAGCAGGCGAACCAGCGTTCGTCGCGCCCCGAGCGTCGTGGCGGCCCGCGCGGTGAGCGTGGCGACCGTGGCGGCGACCGTCGTGGCGGCGACCGCGGTGACCGTCGCCCGCAGCAGGCCCCGCAGGACGCGCCGGCCGGCGCAGGAGTTGAGGCGTAACCATGCTTATTCCCCGTCGAGTCAAGCACCGCAAGCAGCACCACCCGAAGCGTTCGGGTCAGGCCACCGGTGGTACCAAGGTCAGCTTCGGCGACTACGGCATCCAGGCCCTCACCCCGGCGTACGTGACCAACCGTCAGATCGAGTCCGCTCGTATCGCCATGACGCGTCACATCAAGCGTGGTGGCAAGGTCTGGATCAACATCTACCCGGACCGTCCGCTGACCAAGAAGCCCGCCGAGACCCGCATGGGTTCCGGTAAGGGTTCGCCCGAGTGGTGGGTCGCGAACGTGAAGCCGGGCCGGGTGCTCTTCGAGCTCTCCGGCGTCAGCGAGGAGATCGCCCGTGAGGCGTTGACTCGTGCAATCCACAAGCTGCCCCTCAAGGCACGCATCATCAAGCGCGAGGAGGGCGACGCATAATGGCGATCGGTTCCAAGGAGCTCCGTCCGACGGAGCTCGACACGTTCGAGAACGAGCGTCTCGCTGACGAGCTGAAGAAGGCCAAGGAGGAACTCTTCAACCTCCGCTTCCAGTCGGCCACCGGCCAGCTGGAGAGCCACGGTCGTCTCCGTGCCGTCAAGCGCGACATCGCCCGCATCTACACCGTCCTCCGCGAGCGCGAGCTCGGCATCCGTGCCACTCCCGCGCCCGTCGAGACCGCCCCGAAGGCCAAGAAGACGACGAAGAAGGCTGACAAGCCGGCCGAGTCGACCGAGGCCGAGACCGCCGAGGAGAAGTAATGGCGAACGAAGAGAAGAACTCCGCCGCCCTCACTCGCGGCTACCGCAAGACGCGTCGCGGCTACGTGACGAGCGACAAGATGGACAAGACCATCGTGGTCGAGGTCGAGGACCGCGTGAAGCACGCGCTCTACGGCAAGATCATCCGTCGCACGTCCAAGGTGAAGGCCCACGACGAGCTCGGCACCGCTGGTGTCGGCGACCTCGTCGTGATCAGCGAGACCCGTCCCCTCAGCGCGTCCAAGCGCTGGCGCCTGGTCGAGATCCTCGAGAAGGCCAAGTAGGCCTCGGCCTGCTTCGGAATAGGAGACAGCAGTGATTCAGCAGGAATCCCGCCTGAAGGTCGCCGACAACACGGGTGCCAAGGAGATCTTGACCATCCGCGTGCTCGGTGGCTCGGGTCGTCGCTACGCCGGCCTCGGTGACGTCATCGTCGCCACGGTGAAGGACGCCATCCCCGGCGGCAACGTGAAGAAGGGTGACGTCGTCAAGGCGGTCATCGTTCGCACCAAGAAGGAGACCCGTCGTCAGGACGGCTCCTACATCAAGTTCGACGAGAACGCGGCAGTGATCCTCAAGGCCGACGGCGACCCGCGCGGTACGCGCATCTTCGGTCCGGTCGGTCGCGAGCTCCGTGACAAGAAGTTCATGAAGATCATCTCGCTCGCGCCGGAGGTGCTGTAAGCCATGGCGAACATCAAGAAGGGTGACCTCGTCCAGGTCATCACGGGCGCGACGCAGGAGCGTGGCGGCGACCGTGGCAAGCAGGGCAAGGTCATCGAGGTCCTCAAGGACAAGAACCGCGTCGTCGTCGAGGGCGTGAACTTCGTCACGAAGCACGTCCGCGTCGGTCAGACGCAGCGTGGTTCGAAGACCGGTGGCATCGAGCAGCACGAAGCCTCGATCCACGTCTCGAACGTCGCACTCGTCGACCCGAAGACGAAGAAGCCGACGCGTGTCGGCTTCCGCACCGAAGAGGTGGAGAAGGACGGCGTCAAGAAGACCGTCCGTGTCCGCTACGCGAAGAAGTCTGGTGAGAAGCTCTGATGACTGACACGACTGCTGCGCCCGCTGGCAAGATCCAGCCGCGCCTCAAGCAGAAGTACCTGGCCGAGATCAAGTCGGCCCTCACCGAGCAGTTCGGTTACGCGAACGTCAACCAGGTCCCCGGCCTGGTCAAGGTCGTCGTGAACACCGGTGTCGGTGAGGCCGCTCGTGACTCCAAGATCATCGAGGGGGCCATCAAGGACCTCACGGCGATCACGGGTCAGAAGCCCCAGGTCAACATCGCCCGCAAGTCCATCGCACAGTTCAAGCTGCGCGAGGGTCAGGCCATCGGCGCGCACGTCACCCTCCGCGGTGACCGCGCGTGGGAGTTCCTCGACCGCCTGGTCACGCTCGCACTGCCCCGCATCCGCGACTTCCGCGGTCTCAGCGACAAGCAGTTCGACGGCAACGGCAACTACACGTTCGGTCTCACGGAGCAGTCCGTGTTCCACGAGATCGACCAGGACCGCATCGACCGTGTCCGCGGCTTCGACATCACTGTCGTGACCACCGCGAAGACGGACGACGAGGGACGCGCGCTGCTCCGCCAGCTCGGCTTCCCGTTCCGCTCCAACGAGCAGACGGTCTAAACTACTTCGGGCGGTGCGGGCCGGAGGATTCACGTCCTCCGGCCCGCACGCACGAACACACCGATCTCGGGGAACCGCCCCGGGATCACTCGATCGCTCAGGTCGGCATTCGTGGAACGGGTGTCGAAACCAGGCGAGAAATGGACGAACATCATGACGATGACCGATCCGGTCGCAGACATGCTGACCAGATTGCGGAACGCGAACTCCGCGCACCACGACGCAGTCGCGCTCCCGAGCTCCAAGCTCAAGAAGAACATCGCCGACATCCTCAAGCGTGAGGGCTACATCAGCGAGTGGAAGGTGGAGGACGCCCGAGTCGGGCAGACCCTCACCATCGACCTGAAGTACGGCCCCGAGCGCGAGCGTTCGATCGCCGGCATCAAGCGCGTCTCGAAGCCGGGCCTCCGGGTCTACGCGAAGTCGACGGAGATCCCCCAGGTCCTCGGTGGCCTCGGCGTGGCGATCCTCTCGACCTCCTCCGGCCTCCTGACCGACCGCGAAGCCGAGCAGAAGGGCGTGGGTGGGGAAGTCCTCGCCTACGTGTGGTGATCGACAATGTCACGAATCGGACGTCTCCCCATCGACATCCCCGCCGGCGTCACCGTCTCCGTTGACGGTCAGAACGTGGCGGTCAAGGGCCCGAAGGGCGAGCTCGCGCTCGTCATCGCCGAGCCCATCCAGGCCAAGGTCGAGGAGAACCAGGTCCTCGTCACCCGTCCGGACGACGAGCGCGAGTCGCGTTCGCTCCACGGACTGACCCGGACCCTCATCGCCAACAACATCATCGGCGTGACCCAGGGCTACACCAAGGGCCTCGAGGTCGTCGGCACCGGTTACCGTGTCGCGGCCAAGGGCTCGAACCTCGAGTTCGCGCTCGGGTACTCCCACTCGATCACGGTCGAGCCGCCGGCGGGCATCAGCTTCGCGGTGGAGGGCAACAACAAGGTCACCGTGGCCGGTATCGACAAGCAGGCTGTCGGCGAGGTCGCCGCGAACATCCGGAAGCTCCGGAAGCCCGAGCCCTACAAGGGCAAGGGTGTCCGTTACGCCGGCGAGAACGTGCGCCGCAAGGCCGGAAAGTCAGGTAAGTGATCATGGGACTCCTCAAGACACGAGGCAAGAGCAAGGCGGCCGCCAAGGCGCGTCGTCACAACCGTCTCCGCAAGAAGATCACTGGCACCGAGGCTCGTCCCCGTCTCGCCGTCACCCGCTCGTCGCGTCACGTGTTCGTGCAGGTCATCGACGACTCGAAGGGTCACACCCTCGCCAGCGCCTCGACGATGGAGGCAGACCTCCGCTCGTTCGACGGCGACAAGACCGCCAAGGCCCGTCGCGTCGGTGAGCTCCTCGCCGAGCGCGCGAAGTCGGCTGGCGTCGAGGCCGTGGTCTTCGACCGCGGTGGCAGCAAGTACGCCGGTCGCGTCGCCGCGATCGCCGATGGTGCCCGTGAAGGAGGGCTGAACCTGTGAGCGACAACGCGAACACCAACGAAGACGCCAAGACCGAGGCCGTCGAGGCCACGGAGACCACCGAGGCGAGCACGGAGGCCACGGCCACCGAGGCAACCGCCGAGGCGACCACCGAGGGCGCCAAGACCGGCAAGGAGGCGGAGGCACCTGCCGTCGCCGAGCGTCCGGTCGAGACCGCCGCGGGCTCCGCGTCCAACAACCGCGACTCCGCCGACAACCGTGGCCGTCGTGGTGGCGGTCGTGACCGTCAGCAGGGCCGCGACCGCAACAACCGCGGTGGCGACAGCCAGTTCCTCGAGCGCGTGGTGACCATCAACCGCGTCTCGAAGGTCGTCAAGGGTGGTCGTCGCTTCAGCTTCACGGCGCTCGTCGTCGTCGGTGACGGCAACGGCCTCGTGGGCGTCGGCTACGGCAAGGCCAAGGAGGTCCCCACGGCGATCTCCAAGGGTGTCGAAGAGGCGAAGAAGAACTTCTTCCGCGTCCCCCGCGTCGGTAACACGATCCCGCACCCGGTGCAGGGTGAAGCCGCCGCTGGCGTCGTCCTCCTGCGTCCGGCCGGCCCCGGTACCGGTGTCATCGCCGGTGGTCCGGTCCGCGCCGTGCTCGAGTGCGCCGGCATCCACGACGTCCTGAGCAAGTCGCTCGGCTCGTCGAACACCATCAACATCGTGCACGCGACCGTCGAGGCCCTGAAGCAGCTCGAGGAGCCCCGCGCCGTCGCGAGCCGTCGTGGCCTCGACGTCGAGCGGGTCGTCCCGGCCCGTCTGCTCCAGGCCGAGGCCGCAGCCCTGCGTGCCGCGACCGAGAAGGCAGGTGCGTGATGGCGATGCTGAAGATCACGCAGATCAAGTCCGTTATCAGCGAGAAGCAGTACCAGCGCGACACCCTGCGCAGCCTGGGCCTCAAGCGCATCGGCCGTTCGGTCGAGCGTGAGGACAACTCCCAGAACCGCGGGTACATCGCGACGGTGGCGCACCTCGTGAAGGTCGAGGAGGTCGACGCATGAGCGACGAGAAGAACGAGCGCGTGCAGGTGCTGAAGCTGCACCACCTCCGTCCCGCAGAGGGCGCCAAGAAGGACCGCACCCGTGTGGGTCGCGGTGAGGGCTCGAAGGGCAAGACCGCTGGGCGTGGTACCAAGGGCACGAAGGCCCGTTACCAGGTCCGGGTCGGCTTCGAGGGTGGGCAGATGCCGCTGCACATGCGCACCCCGAAGCTCCGCGGGTTCAAGAACCCGTTCCGGGTCGAGTACCAGGTCGTGAACCTGGACAAGATCTCGGAGCTCTACCCCGACGGTGGCGACGTCACCGTTGCGGGCCTGGTCGCCAAGGGCGCCGTCCGCAAGAACGAGAAGGTCAAGGTTCTCGGTCAGGGTGACATCACCGTGAAGATCACGGTCGCGGTCGACAAGGTCTCGGCGTCCGCCGCCGAGAAGATCGTGGCTGCTGGCGGCACCGTCTCCCAGTAACCCCCGTCGGCGGCCCGTGCGTTTGCGCACGGGCCGCCGTTACGGTTTCCTTGACAGTGGCCGGCATCCGCCAGCCGGGTCGGCCCTGCCGACCGAAACCGGTCCGGCCGCGATCGACGGCCCCGGTCCCACAAGTTCGGAGTCATCGTGTTCAGAGCGGTCGCGCGCATCATGCGCACCCCTGATCTTCGCAAGAAGATCGGCTTCACCCTCGCGATCATCGCGCTGTTCCGTCTCGGGTCGTACATCCCGGCACCGTTCGTCGACTACGCCGCCGTGCAGAGCTGTCTCGCCAGCGCGTCGTCCTCCGGCGGGCTCTACGACCTCATCAACCTCTTCTCCGGCGGCGCGCTGCTGAAGCTCTCGGTCTTCGCGCTCGGCATCATGCCGTACATCACGTCGTCGATCATCGTGCAGCTCCTGCGTGTGGTCATCCCGCACTTCGACACCCTCTACAAGGAGGGCCAGTCGGGCCAGGCGAAGCTGACGCAGTACACGCGCTACCTCACGATCGCGCTCGGTGTCCTGCAGTCCACGACGCTGATTACGGTCGCTCGCTCCGGCGCCCTGTTCGGCACGAACGCCTCCGCGTCCTGCACCTCGATCATCTCGAACGACAGCTGGTACGCCATCATGCTGATGGTCGTCACGCTGACCGCCGGCACCGGCCTCATCATGTGGATGGGCGAGCTCGTCACCGAGCGCGGCATCGGCAACGGCATGTCGCTCCTGATCTTCACGTCGATCGCGGCGCAGTTCCCGTCGGCGCTCTGGGCGATCGAGCAGTCGCAGTCGTTCGAGCTCTTCCTGTTCGTGATCCTGGTCGGACTCGTGATCATGATGGCCGTCGTGTTCGTCGAGCAGTCACAGCGGCGGATCCCCGTGCAGTACGCCAAGCGCATGGTCGGGCGGCGGACGTACGGCGGCAACAACACCTACATCCCGATCAAGGTGAACATGGCCGGCGTCGTGCCCGTCATCTTCGCCTCGTCGCTGCTGTACCTGCCGGCCCTGATCGCGCAGTTCAACCAGCCCTCGGACGGCTCCGAGCCGGCAGCCTGGGTGACCTGGATCCAGAACAACCTGACCTCGGGTGACAACTGGTTCTACATGGTCCTGTACTTCCTGCTCATCGTCGGGTTCACGTACTTCTACGTGGCGATCACCTTCAACCCCGAAGAGGTCGCCGACAACATGAAGAAGTACGGCGGGTTCATCCCCGGCATCCGTGCCGGTCGTCCGACCGCCGAGTACCTCGACTACGTCCTCACCCGGGTGACGCTGCCCGGCTCGCTCTACCTCGGTCTCATCGCGCTCATCCCGCTGGCAGCACTGGCGCTGTTCGGCGCGAACCAGAACTTCCCGTTCGGTGGCGCGAGCATCCTCATCATCGTGGGTGTCGGTCTCGAGACCGTGAAGCAGATCGACTCGCAGCTGCAGCAGCGTCACTACGAAGGGCTTCTCCGTTGAGCGCACGTCTCATCATCGTCGGACCTCCCGGAGCCGGGAAGGGCACCCAGGCCGGCCGCATCGCGGACTCCTTCGGGATCCCCGCGATCTCGACCGGGGACATCTTCCGCAAGAACGTGGCAGAGGGCACGCCCCTCGGCGTGCAGGCGAAGGCGATCATGGACGCCGGCGACTACGTGCCGGACTCCCTGACGAACGAGCTCGTGAAGTCCCGCCTGCGGGAGCCCGACGCCGAGCGCGGGTTCCTGCTGGACGGGTACCCGCGCACGGTCGGTCAGGTCGAGTACCTCGACGCGCTGCTCGCCGAGCAGTGCACCGCGATCGACGCCGTCGTGCAGCTCGTCGCCGACCAGGACGAGCTCGTCGGGCGCCTGCTCAAGCGTGCCGAGGACCAGGGTCGCAGCGACGACAACGAGGAGACGATCCGTCGTCGTCAGCAGGTGTACGCCGAGCAGACGGCGCCCATCGTGGCGGCGTACGGCGAGCGTGGCCTGGTGGTCGACGTCGACGGCCTCGGAGCGATCGACGAGGTCGGCGACCGCATCCAGACGGCACTGGCGGGCCGCGGGCTCTCCGCGACCGTCTGACCAGCGTGGTGCGGTTCAAGAAGCCCTCGATCTACAAGACCCCGGACGAGCTCCGGGCGATGGTCCGGCCGGGCCTGCTGACCGCCGAGGCGCTCGACGCCGTCCGGGCAGCGATCCGCCCGGGCATCACGACCGGCGAACTCGACGCGATCGCCGAGCGCACCATCCGTGACGGCGGTGGGATCCCGAACTTCCAGCTCGTGCCCGGCTACCGCCACACGCTGTGCGTGTCGGTGAACGACGAGATCGTGCACGGGATCCCCGGAGAGCGCGTGCTCGCGCCCGGCGACATCGTGTCGGTGGACGCCGGCGCCGAGGTCGACGGCTGGAACGGTGACAGCGCGTTCACGACCGTCGTGCCCGGTGGCGACGCCACGGTCACCGCGGCCCGGCAGACGCTCTGCGACACGACCGAGCGGTCGCTCTGGCACGGCATCGCCGCGCTCGCCCACGCGAAGAACCTGCACGAGGTCGGCTCCGCTGTGGAAGACGCGATCGACGAGACCGGCGCGTGGGGCATCGTCGAGGACTACACCGGTCACGGCATCGGCCGGTCGATGCACGAGGACCCGCCGGTCTTCAACTACCGCGTCCGTGGCGCCGGCCCTGCCGTCAAGCCGGGGCTGGTGGTCGCCATCGAGCCCATGGTCACGGCCGGCACGATCGACAGCTCGACGGACGACGACGACTGGACGGTCCGGACGCTCGACGGCTCCGACGCCGCGCACTGGGAGCACAGTGTCGCGGTGCACGCGGCTGGGATCTGGGTGCTCACGGCCGCCGACGGCGGCGCTCGGGGCCTGGCCCCGCTGGGTGTGACGCCCGTCCCGATCCCGTAGGACGGGCCTCCGGTCCGGATCCCGTGCCCACGCTCGGCGGATCTGCACGATGCGACGGCCGGGAGGCCCGGCTGGCGTCCACCGTGTCGCCCACGTCGGGTGGACCCATCCGATCAGTGCCCGACGGACGCCGTGGCGTCGTGTCAGTTGCCGACGGAGCAGGTCTCCTCGGAGGCGCTCTGCCCGGTGATCGACGAGGGCAGCGGCGTCGCCGACGCGGTCGGCGTCCGAGTGGCGGTGGCGCTCGGCGCCGCCGATGGCACGTCGGCGGACGACGAAGTCCCTGACGAACCCGAGGTGCCGGACGGACCCGAGGTCCCGGACGACCCGGTGCTGCTCGACGTCCCGCCGCTGGACGGCGACTCCTCGGACGCGCGACCGGTGCTCGAGTCGCTCAGCGAGGACCGGACGTCGTTCTGCAGCGCCACGTTCAGGGTGTGGGCCGTCTCCTGGTCGACGATCACCCGGGCATCGTCGGCGGGGTCGTCGGCCACCGGGTACTGCACGAAGAGCATGTTGGCCGTGCTCATCCCGCGCAGCGCCGAGGCGAGCTTGACCAGGGTGCCGGTCTGGGCCAGGCCGTCGGACAGCGTCATGTTGGACAGGGCGGCGCCGGCCAGCTTGTAGAGCGTGATCGGGTTCGAGAGCGTGCCGTCCGAGGTGACCTTGCGGAGGAGCGCCGACAGGAACACCTGCTGCGAGCTGATGCGGGCGAGGTCGCTGCCGTCGCCGACCCCGTGGCGGGTGCGCAGGAAGGCGAGTGCGTCCGAGCCCTCGAGGGAGTGCGAGCCCGTCGTGAGGTGCAGGCCGGTGAAGGTGTCGTCGATCGGCTCGGCAACGCACACGTCCACGCCGCCGAGGGCGTTCGACATCTCGATCACGCCGTCGAAGGTGATGAGCCCGGCGTAGGGGATGCTCAGGCCGGTCAGGTTCTCGACCGTGTCCACGACGCAGGAGACACCGCCGTTGCCGAGCGCGGTGTTGAACATCGCCGAGGTGGACGCGGGGTAGGTCCTGCCGGTCGCGGGGTTGGTGCAGGCCGGGATCGGGACCATCAGGTCGCGGGGGAAGCTGACCGCGGTGAGCTGCTGGTGGTCCGCCGAGATGTGGATGAGCATCGTGACGTCGTTGCGGGCGCCCTCGACGTCCTCGTCGGAGTCGAACTGGCCGACCCGCGTGTCGCTGCCGATGAGCAGGATGTTCGCTCCGCCCTTGATCGCCGAGATGTCCGCGGTCTTGGCGGTGTTCTGGTCGTCGGTGCTGAGTGCGACCGTCTGCGGCGCGGCGGCGAGCTGCGCGCCTGCGATCGCGGCGACGCTCGTGCCGCTGACGAGCAGGACGGCGACGGCGGCCGCGACGACGGTGACGAGCGTGCCCCAACCCCGACGACGGGCCTGCTTGCCGTGGCTGGCGAAGGGGCGTCGGGTGGCGTCGGGCACGTGTTCTCCGTTCGGTGGTCCGGCGCGAGCTGCTGGTGCGGCGGACGTGGCTGCGGAGCAAAACTACGGTTCGCGCGCAAGTGCGCGCCCGGAGCGCGCCGTCAAACCACTGTGGAACGCTCAGGCACGGCTCCGGAAGCCCCAGACGTGGGGTGTTCCGCGTCCCCACTTGGCAATTGCGGGTTTACCACATAAGATCGATCTTTGGTGTGTCATGCCCTCTCGGGTGTGGCGACCGACCCGCAGACCGGTTCGGGGATCACACCAGTTCCACAACCAAGCGACAGTGAGGCTATGGCCAAGAAAGACGGCGTCATCGAGATCGAAGGCTCGGTGCTCGAAGCTCTGCCCAACGCGATGTTCCGCGTTGAGCTGACGAACGGACACAAGGTCCTCGCGCACATCTCCGGGAAGATGCGCCAGCACTACATCCGCATCCTCCCCGAGGACCGCGTGATCGTGGAGCTGAGCCCGTACGACCTGACCCGCGGCCGGATCGTCTACCGCTACAAGTGATCCGCGAGCTGGAAAGGAACGGCACGGCAATCCTGCCGAGCACGAAGCCAGCGAGCACGAGGAAAGAACCATGAAGGTCAACCCCAGCGTCAAGCCCATCTGCGAACACTGCCGCGTGATTCGCCGCAAGGGCCGCGTCATGGTGATCTGCAAGAGCAACCCGCGTCACAAGCAGCGCCAGGGCTAGTCCCGGGCGCGTGACCGGCGCCGACGGTGTCCATCGGACACCAGGCTGCTCGAGCACGACCCACAACTGAAGATCGACAACGCAGTACCAGAACCCGGTCGCACGACGGCCGGGGGACACCTCGGGGCGGAGGCCCGAGCACCGGTACTGCGCCACACCTCCATCGACAACAGGAGCAGCCATCACATGGCACGTCTAGCAGGCGTCGACATCCCGCGCGAGAAGCGCGTGGAGATCGCACTCACGTACATCTACGGCGTCGGCCGTACCCGCGCCGTCCAGGCACTGACGGAGACCGGTATCTCCGGTGACATCCGCGTCAAGGACCTGACCGACGACCAGCTCGTCGCCCTCCGTGACTTCATCGAGGGCAACTTCAAGGTCGAGGGTGACCTCCGCCGTGAGGTCGCCGCCGACATCCGCCGCAAGGTCGAGATCGGCAGCTACGAGGGTCTCCGCCACCGTCGTGGTCTCCCGGTGCGCGGTCAGCGCACCAAGACCAACGCTCGTACCCGCAAGGGACCGAAGCGCACCGTGGCAGGCAAGAAGAAGGCTCGATAGGAGACCCCGATGGCTACCCCCAAGACTGCCGCGCGCAAGCCGCGCCGCAAGGAGAAGAAGAACGTCGCTGTGGGCCAGGCCCACATCAAGAGCACGTTCAACAACACGATCGTCAGCATCACCGACCCGTCGGGTGCCGTCCTCAGCTGGGCGTCCTCGGGTGCCGTGGGCTTCAAGGGTTCGCGCAAGTCGACGCCGTTCGCGGCGCAGCTCGCCGCCGAGTCCGCTGCGCGTCAGGCGCAGGAGCACGGCGTCAAGAAGGTCGACGTCTTCGTGAAGGGCCCGGGTTCGGGTCGCGAGACCGCGATCCGCTCGCTCCAGGCCGCTGGCCTCGAGGTCGGCTCGATCAACGACGTCACGCCGCAGGCGCACAACGGGTGCCGCCCGCCCAAGCGCCGTCGCGTCTGACGCGAGGAGCAACCGGCCGCGCCCTGCTCGTCCCCTGACCGGATCCGTTCCGGCGAGGGCGGGCAGGGCCCGCGGCCATTCCTGGTCGTTCGATCGCGCACGTGTGTGCGCGTGATCACAACTCAACAGACCCGTCGGGGCCCATGCGGCCCCGTCGTACCGCCAAGTGTCATATAGCGGACACTTCGCCGAAAGGAATCCCACAGTGCTCATTGCACAGCGCCCCACCCTGACCGAGGAGCCGATCTCCGAGCACCGCTCGCGCTTCGTCATCGAGCCGCTCGAGCCGGGCTTCGGTTACACCCTCGGCAACTCGCTGCGCCGCACGCTCCTCTCCTCGATCCCCGGCGCGGCTGTCACCAGCATCCGCATCGACGGCGTCCTCCACGAGTTCAGCACCGTTCCCGGTGTCAAGGAAGACGTCACCGAGATCATCCTCAACATCAAGAGCCTGGTCGTCTCCAGCGAGCACGACGAGCCCATCACGGCGTACCTGCGCAAGCAGGGTGCCGGTCAGGTCACCGCAGCGGACATCTCCGCTCCGGCCGGCGTCGAGATCCACAACCCGGAACTCGTCATCGCGACCCTGAACGACACCGCGCGGTTCGAGCTCGAGCTCACGATCGAGCGTGGCCGTGGCTACGTCTCGGCGACGCAGAACCGTTCCGAGTTCAGCGAAGCCGGTCAGATCCCGATCGACTCGATCTACTCGCCGGTCCTCAAGGTCACCTACCGCGTCGAGGCGACGCGTGCCGGTGAGCGCACGGACTTCGACCGCCTGGTCGTCGACGTCGAGGCGAAGCCGGCCATCACGCCGCGCGACGCCATCGCGTCGGCCGGCCGCACGCTGGTCGAGCTGTTCGGGCTCGCTCGCGAGCTCAACACGGCGGCCGAGGGCATCGAGATCGGCCCCGCGCCGGTCGACGCCGTGCTCTCGAACGAACTGCAGACCCCGATCGAGGACCTCGACCTGTCGGTCCGCAGCTACAACTGCCTGAAGCGGGAGGGCATCAACACGGTGTCCGAGCTCGTCGCCCTGTCGGAGACGCAGCTCATGAACATCCGCAACTTCGGTCAGAAGTCGGTGGACGAGGTCAAGGACAAGCTCACCGAGCTCGGCCTGTCCCTCAAGGACACCGTCCCCGGATTCGACGGCGCCCACTTCTACAGCGGGTACGACGAGGACGAGTCCAACAACTGACCTCGCGCTCACGCGCAAGCGCGCTGACACCGCGCGCACCACTTTCACCACTGGAGAACTGACATGCCGAAGCCCACCAAGGGCCCCCGCCTCGGTGGCGGTCCCGCCCACGAGCGCCTGCTCCTGAGCAACCTCGCCAACGCCCTCTTCACGCACGGTCGCATCACGACCACCGAGACGAAGGCCAAGCGCCTCCGCCCGGTCGCCGAGCGTCTCATCACGTTCGCGAAGCGGGGCGACCTGCACGCGCGTCGTCGTGTGATCAGCATCCTGCGCGACAAGTCCGTCGTGCACACGCTGTTCACCGAGATCGCCCCCCAGGTCGAGGACCGCCAGGGCGGTTACACCCGCATCACGAAGCTCGGCTTCCGCAAGGGCGACAACGCTCCGCTGGCGTCGATCGAGCTCGTCCTCGAGCCCGTCTCGAGCACGCCCGCTCCGGTCAAGCGCAACTCGGCTCCGGCCGCTGCTGCCGCCCCGGTCGACGAGCCCGCCGCTGACGAGACCGCCGAGGAGGCCCCGGTCGAGGAGACCGAGACCACCGAGGAGTCCGCCCCGGTCGAGACCGAGTCCGAGACCGAGGCTGCTGCCGAGGTCGAGGCCGACGCCGCCGAGAAGTCGGACGACGCCGACACCAAGTAGTCCGGTGCCCTCCGGGGCGCCGCACCACCACGAGGAAGCCCTCGCGACCCAGGTCGCGGGGGCTTCCTCGCGTGCACGGACTCCACGGCACGAGCGACGCGCCGCGTAGGGTGGCCGACCGGTACGACAGGGAAGGAAGTCATGGCGTTCCAGCACGTTGCGGGTCTGGGGACACGGGTCTGGCGGTGGAGCCGGACCTCGGGCACGCAGCCGCGCCTGCTGCACGCCGGCAAGGCCGCCGCCGCTGCGGTGATCGCCTGGCTCGTGGCGCAGCACATCCCGGGCGTCGCGGCCGAGTACCCGTACTACGCGCCACTCGGCGCCGTCGTCGCGATGCAGACCACGGTGTTCGCGGGCATCCGGAGCGGTGTGCAGACCCTGGTCGGGATCGCCCTCGGCATCCTCATCGCCGCGTTCACGATGTGGGTCGGCGATCCCGGCTTCCTCGCGATCGCGCTCGCGGTCGGCGTCGGGGTGCTGGTCGGCGGGTTCCGCGTGCTGGGGGAGGGGAGCTCGTGGGTGTCGACCGCGGCGCTCTTCGTGCTGCTCGTCGGCGGCGCGCACGCCGAGGGCTACTCGCTCGGGTACCTCGTGCAGATGGCCGTGGGTGTCGTCGTCGGGCTGCTGGTCAACTTCCTGGTGTTCCCGCCGCTGCACTTCTGGGACGCCGAACACCGCATCGACGCGGTGAACGGTGTGCTGGCGGACCACCTCGACGGGCTGGCAGCCGTGCTCGAGGAGGGCAAGCGCGACGAGAAGGCGTGGGACCACCAGCAGGACCGCCTGGACCGCGCGATCGCGGACGTCCGGTCGCGGGTGGCGATCGCGCACGAGAGCCGCCGGCTCAACCCCCGTGGGGCACTGCGTGGGTCGCGAGCGCGGCTCCAGAAGGACGGCGGACGCTTCCGGGCACTGGAGCGCGTCGCCTGGTACACGACCGACCTCACCGAGCTCGTGGCGCGCTCCGGTCCGGTCTCCGAGGGTGTCGGGCGTCCGGACCCCGCGTTCGCCACCCCCATCGCCGAAGCGCTGCGGAAGATCGCCAGCACGATCCGCGGTGACTCCCCGGAGGACCAGGCCGAAGCGGCCATCGCACGACTCGAGACCGCGCTCGACGAATCGCGTGAGAACCCCTCCCACGTCGCGGTCACCTCGGCCGCGCTCGTCGCCCTGCGCGGGATCGTCGAGTCCGAGCGGCGCGCCACCGACGACCTCGACACCCGGACCGGTCCGTCGGCGTTCGGCCGTCCGCGCGGCTGAAGGGGTGCGGGCGGTCGCCGTCCGGCGGACCGAGCGCGGGCCGGGAGGCACGGATCACCCCCGCTACGGTGGTCACGTGGACGAGACGGTCGGCTTCCAGGACCCCGACAGCACGGGTGACGTGCGGCTGCGACTGGACATCGCCTACGACGGGGCGGCGTTCTCCGGGTGGGCTCGGCAGCCCGGGCTCCGGACGGTGCAGGGCGCGCTCGAGAGCGCACTCGCCACCGTCTTCACCCGCTGGGGCGAACCGCCGTTGCTCACCGTCGCCGGACGCACCGACGCCGGGGTGCACGCCACGGGGCAGGTCGCACACCTGGACCTGTCGGCGGAGCAGTGGGCAGCGCTCACCGCCAAGCGCGGGACGGGTCGCTCACCGCTCGACGGGCTGGTCAAGCGGGTCAACGGCATCGCAGCACCCGAGGGGGACGTCGTCGTCACCGGTGCCTCGGTGGCGCCCGCCGGGTTCGACGCCCGGTTCTCCCCGCTCTGGCGCCGGTACGAGTACCGGATCGCGGACGCCGACGCCCCGCGCGATCCACGTCGGCGCGGGCACACGGTCTGGCACGCGGCGCGGCTCGACCCGGCAGCGATGGAGCGCGGTGCGCTGACGTTGCTCGGGCTGCACGACTTCGCGACGTTCTGCAAGCCGCGCGAGGGGGCGACGACCATCCGGACGTTGCAGCAGTTCCGCTGGGACCGCGAGCCGGACGGCGTGCTGGTGGCGCGCCTCCAGGCCGACGCCTTCTGCCACTCCATGGTCCGGGCGATGGTCGGCGCGACCATCGCCGTCGGCGAGGGCCGCTTCGGCCCGGACCGCCTCGAGGAACTCCGCGTCGCCGAGGAACGCACGAGCGCCTTCAAGACGGCGCCGGCGAAGGGACTGACCCTGACCGAGGTGGGGTACCCGGCGGACGCGGAGCTCGCGGAGCGGGCGGAGCAGACCCGGGCCCGACGGTCGGTGGACGGTAGCGTCGAGGGATGAGCCCGCGCGAACCCCGTTCCGTCGTGTCCGTCGCCCCCGGAGTCGTCTTCGTCGAGGGTCCGGTGTCCAACTGGGTGGTGCTGGCGGAGGAGGACGGCGTCGCGCTGATCGACGCCGGGTACCCGGCCGACACCGACCTCGTGCTCGACACCGTGCGCGCCGCCGGACACGACCCCGCCGATCTCCGTCGCGTCTACGTGACGCACGGACACGTCGACCACGTCGGCGGCATCCCCGGGATCCTCGAGCGGTACCCCGACGTCGAGGTGCTCGCCCACGCCGACGAGCTCGCCAACGTGCGCGGACCGGAGCGGCAGCAGGTCACCCCGGCGGAGATCGGCGGCCGGCTCGCCAGCCCCCGTGTGCTCGCCTGGCTGGTGCGGGCGATCCGATCCGACGCCCTGCGGCCCACCACCGTGCCGTCCGCTCGCGCGTTCACCGGTGCGGACTTCGCGGGTCGGGCGATCTCGCCGTTCCCGGCCGTCGGCCACACCGACGGCTCGACCGCCTACCTGCTGCCCGCGGCGGACGCGATCGTCACCGGCGACGCCGTCGTCAGTCGGCACGACACCCAGCCGGGGTCGTGGGCCCCGCGCCCGCGGATGATCACACCGTTCTTCACCGCCGACCAGGACCGCGCGCTCGAGTCCGCACGGGCGCTGCCGTTCCCGGCTCTCGTGCTGCCGGGACACGGACCGGCCGTCCGACGTGTGGGTGGGACGTGGCTGCCGTTCGGCTGATGCCGCGCGATCGGCTGTGCCGCAGAACGCGATCGGCTGATGCCGCGCGATCGGCTGATGTTGCCGAACGCAATCATTTACCTCGACGCAACCTGAATGTCCCCGCAGGTCGGTAGCGTGCGGTCATGGCCAACACCCTCGGGCGCACTCTGCTGTGCGCCACGGCGGCCGCGACGCTCCTCGCGGCTCCACTCGTCACCGTCACCGCAGCGACCGCGAACCCCGAGGGGACCGACCTCGTCATCGAGGAGGCCTACCTGAAGGCGGGGAGCAAGGGCGCGTTCTACAACGAGAAGTTCGTCGAGATCGGCAACCCGACCGACGCCGCCGTGTCGCTCGACGGGTGGTCGTTGCAGTACCGGTCGGCCACGGGCACCGGCACGTTCTCGGCCAGTGCGCTCCAGGGCACCGTGCCGGCGAAGGGCACCTTCCTGGTGTCGATGGCGGGCAACGGCGGGGCCACCCCCGCCGGCGAGGACCTGCCCGCCGCCGACGACACCGCGACGCTCAACCCATCGGGTACCACCGGCACGCTCGTGCTGTCCGACGCCACCGCACCCCTGGCACTCGCCGCCGGACCCGTCGCCACCGGCACCGACGGCGTGGTCGACCTGCTCGGCTACGGCGCCTCGAACACGTTCGAGTCGGCCGTGCGCACCGTGACCGGGGACAACTCCGTGCCGAACGGCCTGGTCCGCCAGGGCACCACGGACACCGACGTCAACGGTGCGGACTTCTCGGTGACGACGACGCTCACCCCGCGGAACGCCGCGGGCGAGACGACGGCACCGACCGAGCCCACGGAACCGACCGACCCGGGTGACGGCGGGACCCCGACGCCCGGCACCCCCGCCGAGACGGTGACCATCGCCCAGCTGCAGGGCACCACGGACACCTCGCCGTACGTCGGCAAGAACGTCACGACGGACGGCGTCGTCACCGCGGTCTACGGCACCGGCGGCTTCAACGGCTACACGATCCAGACCCCGGGCACCGGCGGCGCGATCGACCTCGCCGCCCACACCGCGTCCGACGCCGTGTTCGTCTTCTCGTCCGCCACCGCCGGGCTGGTGCACGAGGGCGACCACGTGCGAGTCACCGGCGCCGTCTCCGAGTACTTCGGCCTGACCGAGCTCACGGTGTCCGGGGCCTCGTCGGTGCAGCAGCTGACCGACCCCGTCGCGGCACCGCAGCCGGCCGCGGTCGCGTTCCCGTCGTCCGACGCCCAGCGCGAGTCGCTCGAGAGCATGCTCGTCGCTCCCCAGGGGGCGTACACCGTCGCGGACAACTACACGACGAACCAGTACGGCGAGGTCGTGCTCGCCAGCGGCACGAAGCGCCTGGTCCAGCCGACCGAGGTCGGCCGACCGGGCAGCGCCGAGGCGAAGGCCGTCGAGGCCGACAACGCCGCGCGCAAGGTCACGCTCGACGACGGTGCGAGCACCAACTTCCTGACCCAGGCGAACCAGGGCATCCCCGTGTCGTGGCTCACCCAGGGCCCGGTCACCGTCGGGGCCGCAGCCACCTTCACCGAGCCGGTCGTCCTCGACTACCGCAACAACGGGTGGAAGTTCCAGCCGACCGCGCCGATCACGGGTGCGACCCCGGCCGCCGAGCTGCCGGCGTCGTTCTCGAAGGTGCGCCAGCCGGCACCGCAGGACGTCGGTGGTGACCTGAAGCTCGCCGGCTTCAACGTGCTCAACTACTTCCCGACCACGGGCGACGAGCTCACCGGCTGCAAGTACTACACGGACCGTGCCGGAGACCCCGTCACGGTGAACTCGGGCTGCGATGCCCGCGGTGCCGCCGAGGAGGAGGACTTCCTGCGCCAGCAGGTCAAGATCGTCAAGGCGATCAACGGCCTGGACGCCGACGTCGTCTCGCTCGAGGAGATCGAGAACTCCGTCCGCTTCGGTCAGGACCGCGACGCCGCCGTGGCCACCCTGGTCGACGCGCTCAACGCCGCCACCGGCCAGGACACCTGGGCCTACGCGAAGTCCCCGGCCGTCGTGCCCGCGAGCGAAGACGTCATCCGCCTCGCCATCATCTACAAGAAGGACCGCGTCGAGCCCGTCGGCGAGTCGACGATCCTGCTCCACGACGCGTTCACGAACGCCCGCCAGCCCGTCGCGGACGCGTTCCGCCCGGTCGGCGGCACCGCGGACGACGACTTCCTGGTGATCGCGAACCACTTCAAGTCGAAGGGCTCCGGCACCGGCGAGAACGCCGATCAGGGCGACGGACAGGGGGCGTCGAACGCCGACCGCGTCGAGCAGGCGAAGGCCCTCGTGACGTTCTCCACCGACATGCAGGAGCAGTACGGCACCGACAAGGTGTTCATGCTCGGCGACTTCAACGCGTACAGCAAGGAGGACCCGGTGGTGGTCCTCGACGAGGCCGGCTACACCGACCTCGGCCCGGCGCTCGACAGTACCGAGTACTCGTACGTGTTCTCCGGCCTGAGCGGTTCGCTCGACCACGTGTTCGCGTCGAAGGCCGCGCTCGAGACGGTCACGGGCGTGGACATCTGGAACATCAACTCGATCGAGTCGGTGGGCCTGGAGTACAGCCGCTACAACTACAACGCGACGAACCTGTACAACGACGACGTGTACCGGGCGAGCGACCACGACCCGATCCTGGTCGGGTTCGACCTGGACGCCGCGGGCACCGACCCGGGCACGGACCCGACGCCGGTTCCGACCCCGACGCCGGTGCCGAACCCGACGCCGGCCCCGGTGCCGCCGGTCGACGGGAGCACGCCGCCGGTTGCCCCGGTTGCTCCGGTGGCGCCGTCGGTGTCGCTGTTGACGGAGGCGAGCCGTGGTGGGGTGTCGGCTCCGTCGTCGGCTCGTGCGGGGGAGACGATCACGGTGACGGTCGGCACCGCGTCGGCCGGTGACACGGTGAACGTGTGGCTGTTCTCGACCCCGACGCTGATCGGGACCGCGGTGGTGGCTGCGGACGGGACGGTGCGGGTGACGATCCCGGCGGGCACCGCGGCTGGGGTGCACCGGTTGGTGGTGACGGCTGCGGACGGGTCGTTGATCGGGTGGACCCCGATCACGATCACCACGGATGGGCAGCTCGCGTTCACGGGTGCTGCGGGCCTCGGTGCCGGTGCGGTGGTGGCGTTCCTGCTGCTCGCGGCGGGTGCGGGTGTGCTGGTCGTGCGTCGCCGACGTCGGGCTGTGGCTGCGGAGTAGTCCCCACGCCCCACGGGGGTGGGTGGTGTGCAGGAACGGTCGGGTCCGCAGTGGGGACCCGACCGTTCCTGCACACCATGGGCGGTGGGGCCGGCCCCAGGGCGGACGGGAGGCACGGTGCGGGCCGCCCCGCGCCTCCAGGCCGACAGCGGGGCGCGTTTGACCGACGTACCCCGCGTCGGCTAAGCTCTCACCTTGGTCTGTGCGCCCCGCGCGCGGACAGTCAGATGAGCCCTCCAACAGAGGTGTTCCCCGTGCTTCTGCCCGTGGAACTCCCGACCGGAGTGGGATTCACGGACTCCTCACCTCGACACGAAAGCAGCACTCCTGTGACTCGCACGTTCTCACCGAAGCCGGCAGACGTCCAGCACGACTGGATCGTCATCGACGCCACCGACGTCGTCCTCGGCCGTCTCGCCACCCACGCCGCGGCGCTCCTGCGCGGCAAGCACAAGGCCACCTTCGCCCAGCACATGGACATGGGTGACTTCGTCATCATCGTGAACGCCGACAAGGTCGCCCTGACCGGTTCGAAGCTCGCGAAGAAGGTCTACTACCGTCACTCGGGCTACCCGGGCGGCCTGACGGCGACCTCCTACCCGGAGATGCTCGAGAAGCACCCCACCCGCGCCGTCGAGAAGGCGATCCGCGGCATGCTGCCGAAGAACACCCTCGGCCGCGAGCAGCTCAAGAAGCTGAAGGTCTACGCCGGCGCGGAGCACCCGCACGCCGCGCAGCAGCCCAAGCCGTACATCTTCGACCAGGTCGCACAGTAGTTCCGGCCACGACGACTTCAAGGACACAGAAAACTCATGGCTCAGATCGCTGATTCCCTCGACCAGACCCCGGAGAGCTTCACCACGGAGAGCGCACCCGCCGCTGCCGAGGCCGCTCCCCGTCAGATCCTCAACGTCTCCGGCGGTGCCGTCGGGCGCCGCAAGGAGGCCATCGCGCGCGTCCGGCTCGTCCCGGGCTCCGGCACGTTCGTCGTGAACGGCCGCACGCTCGAGGACTACTTCCCGAACAAGCTGCACCAGCAGCTCATCAACGACCCCTTCAAGGTGCTCGAGCTCCTCGGCTCGTACGACGTCGTCGCCCGCATCACCGGTGGTGGCCCCTCGGGTCAGGCCGGCGCGCTCCGCCTCGCCATCGCCCGCACCCTGAACGAGATCGACCGCGAGAACAACCGCGCGACCCTCAAGAAGGCCGGCTTCCTCACCCGTGACGCCCGCGTCATCGAGCGCAAGAAGGCCGGTCTCAAGAAGGCCCGCAAGGCGTCGCAGTTCTCGAAGCGCTAGTCGTCACCGGCTGAAGATCGCCATGCCGCGTCTGTTCGGTACCGACGGGGTTCGTGGTCTCGCCAACGGCGAGCTGACGGCCGCGCTCGCACTGGGTCTTGCCCAGGCGAGCGCGGCCGTCCTCACACACGGACACCACGCCGACGCCCGCCGGGCGTCGGGTCGACCGCGCCCGCGCGCGGTCCTCGCGCGCGACCCGCGCGTCTCCGGCGAGTTCCTCGGTGCCGCCGTCGCGGCCGGGCTCGCCTCGGCCGGCGTCGACGTGCTCGACGCCGGGGTCATCCCCACCCCCGCCGCGGCGTTCCTCGTCGCGGACATCGACGCCGACTTCGGCGTGATGATCTCCGCATCGCACAACCCCGCTCCCGACAACGGGATCAAGTTCTTCGCCACGGGTGGCCGCAAGCTTCCGGACGAGGTCGAGGACCGCATCGAAGCGGCCATGCACGACCACTCCGCACCCACCCCCACCGGCATCGACGTCGGGCGCATCTCGCGGTTCGCCGACGCCGAGGACCGCTACGTGGTGCACCTGCTCGGCACGTTGCCGCACCGGCTCGACGGCATCCACGTGGTGCTCGACTGCGCCAACGGTGCCGCCGCCGGCGTCTCGCCCGAGGTGTTCGTCAACGCGGGTGCCCGCGTGACGCTCATCGGCGCCGACCCCGACGGCTGGAACATCAACGACGGCGTCGGTTCGACCCACATCGACAACCTCGCCCGCGCGGTGCTCGAGCACGGCGCCGACGTCGGCATCGCACACGACGGCGACGCGGACCGTTGCCTGGCGGTCGACGCCGCGGGCAACGCGATCGACGGTGACCAGATCATGGCGATCCTCGCGCTGTCCCTGCAGGAGCGCGGACGACTGAAGGACGACACCCTCGTCGCGACGGTCATGTCGAACCTCGGGCTGAAGCGCGCCATGGCCGACGCGGGCATCACCGTGATCGAGGCCGGCGTGGGCGACCGTTACGTGCTCGAGAAGATGACCGAGGGCGACTACTCCATCGGTGGCGAGCAGTCCGGCCACATCATCTTCAACGAGTTCGCCACCACGGGCGACGGCATCCTGACCGGGCTGCACCTGGTGGCCGAGATGGCACGGACGGGGAAGTCGCTGCAGGAGCTCGCCTCGTGCATGACCGTGTTCCCGCAGGTGCTGCTCAACGTCCGGGGCGTCGATCGCCACGGGCTCGCCGACCAGGGCGTGCAGGACGCCATCGCCGCCGCCACCGAGGCGCTCGGGGACAGCGGCCGTGTGCTGCTCCGTCCGTCGGGCACCGAGCCGGTTGTGCGCGTCATGGTCGAGGCTGCCTCGCAGGACGATGCCCAGCGCATCGCCGAGGAGCTCGCCGCCGTCGTGCAGGACCGCCTGGCGCTCGACGTCGCGTAGGGGCGTTCGCCGCTCACGGAACCAGGTTCCGGACACAGCACCGTGTTCTTCCCTGGTGTGGTGTCCGGAACCTGGTTCCGTGTCGCCCCAGCTCAGATCTTGCGGAGCAGGACCGAGTTCACCTTGTGGTTCGCGCCCTTCTTCAGCACCAGGGTGGCGCGGGAGCGCGTGGGCAGCACGTTCTCGATCAGGTTCGGCTCGTTGATCGCCCGCCAGACCTCGGTCGCCGTCCGCACCGCGTCCTCACGCGACAGCGAGGCGAACCGGTGGAAGAACGAGTCGGGGCTCGAGAACGCCTCTTCCTGCAGGGCGAGGAACCGGTCGATGTACCAGGACTCGATGTCCTTCGTCTTCGCGTCCACGTAGATCGTGAAGTCGAACAAGTCGGACAGTGCGAGCCGCCCGTGCACCGGGGGCGCCAGCACGTTGAGACCCTCGACGATGAGCACGTCGGGCTGCCGGACGACGATCTCGGCATCGGGCACGATGTCGTAGACCAGGTGCGAGTAGTACGGCGCGCGGACCTCGGTCGCCCCGCTCTTCACCTGGCTCACGAAGCGCAGCAGGGAGCGGCGGTCGTACGACTCCGGGAAGCCCTTGCGGTCCATGATCCCGCGGCGCTCCAGCTCGGCGTTCGGGTACAGGAAGCCGTCGGTCGTCACGAGCTCGACCCGAGGGGTGTCCGGCCAGCGCTTCGTCAGCTCGCGCAGCAGACGGGCGACGGTGGACTTGCCGACCGCGACGGAACCGGCGACGCCGATGACGAACGGCGTGCGTCCGGCGCGCTCCCCGAGGAACCGGCTCGTCTCGGCGTGCAGGTTCCGCGCACCGGCGGCGTAGAGCGTGAGCAGGCGGGACAGGGGCAGGTAGACCTCCTGCACCTCCTGCATGTCCAACCGGTCGCCGAGACCGCGCAGCTGCACGATCTCGGTCTCGGTGAGCGACAGGTGCTCCTTCGGGGCGAGCTGGGACCACTCGTCACGCGGGATCTCCACGAACGGGGTCGGGTGCGCGACGGCGGTCTCCGAGAACGGCATGGGATCGAGCGTACAGACGGGAGGCCCGGGGCACGTGAGCCGGTCGGCTCACGTGCCCCGGGCCTCCCGGCCAGTGCTCGGTGCGCGCCCGCAGGACGCGACGCGTCAGGCGGGCAGGGCCGCCTCGATGGCGGCGACGACCTCGGGGGCGTCCGGCTTGGTGGTGGGGCGGAAGCGCGTGACGGTGCCGTCGGGCGCGACGAGGAACTTCTCGAAGTTCCAGGCGACCCGGCCGGCCTTGCCGTCGGCGTCCGGGGTCTCCTTGAGGGCCTGGTAGAGCGGGTGCGCGCTCTTGCCGTTGACCTTGACCTTCTCGGACATCGGGAACGTCACACCCCACGTGGTGGAGCAGTACTCGTCGATCGCCTCGGACGAGCCGAGCTCCTGCAGGAACTGGTTGCTCGGGAAGCCCAGCACCGTGAACCCGCGGGGGCCGTACTGCTTCTGCAGGGACTCGAGCTGCTCGTACTGCGGAGCGAGGCCGCACCGGGAGGCGACGTTCACGACCAGTACGGCTTTGTCGGCGTAGGCGCCGAACGTGGTGTCCTCGCCGTGCAGTGTGGTGATGGCGATGTCGTCGAAGCGTCCCATGGCCGAAACGTTATCCCCACCCCTGGGACTTCGCAGGGTCGGCGTCCAGGCAGACCGTAGGATCGGTTCCATGTGTGGAATCGTCGGCTACGTCGGCAGCAACAGCAGCCAGGACGTCCTCCTCGGTGGCCTCCGTCGCCTCGAGTACCGCGGCTACGACTCGGCGGGCATCGCCGTCGTCGACCCAGCAGGGGACCTCGTGTCGGCCAAGAAGGCCGGCAAGCTCCAGGCCCTGGTCGACGAGCTCGAGTCGTCGCCGATCCCGGACGGCACGACCGGCATCGGGCACACCCGCTGGGCGACCCACGGTGGCCCGACCGACGGCAACGCCCACCCGCACCTGGCCGACGGCGACAAGCTCGCCCTCATCCACAACGGCATCATCGAGAACTTCTCCGAGCTCCGCGCCGATCTGCAGGCCGAGGGCATCGAGTTCCGCAGCGAGACCGACTCCGAGGTCGCCGCTCACCTGGTCGGACGCGCCTTCCGCGAGACCGGTGACCTGACCGCAGCGATGCAGCGGGCCGTGCAGCGGCTCGAGGGGGCCTTCACGCTCCTCGTCGTGCACGCCGACCAGCCCGGCGTCGTCGTCGGTGCCCGTCGCAACTCGCCCCTGGTGGTCGGGCTCGGCGACGGTGAGAACTTCATGGGCTCGGACGTCGCCGCGTTCGTCGCCTACACGCAGCGCGCACTGTCGATCGGGCAGGACGAGATCGCCACGATCCGCCCCGACGGCGTCGACGTCATCCACTTCGACGGCACCCCGGCCACGCCGACCGAGTTCGAGGTCAACTGGGACGCCTCCGCCGCCGACAAGGGCGGCTGGAGCTCGTTCATGGCGAAGGAGATCAGCGAGGAGCCCGAGGCCGTCGCGAAGACGATCCTCGGCCGCGTCCACGACGGCGCCGTCACGCTGACCGACCTCGACCCGATCGCCGACCGCCTGGCGACGGTCGAGCGCGTCATCGTGATCGCCTGCGGCACCGCCGCCTACGCCGGCATCCTGGGCAAGTACGCCATCGAGCAGTGGGCCCGTGTGCCGGTCGAGGTCGAGCTCGCCCACGAGTTCCGCTACCGCGACCCGGTGTTGAACGAGCGCACCCTGGTCGTCTCGATCAGCCAGTCCGGCGAGACCATGGACACGCTCATGGCCGTCAAGTACGCCCGCGAGCAGGGCGCGCAGGTCCTGTCGATCTGCAACACCCAGGGCGCCACGATCCCGCGTGAGTCCGACGCCGTGATCTACACGCACGCCGGGCCCGAGGTCGCCGTCGCGTCGACCAAGGCCTTCATCGCCCAGGGCGTCGCGCTCTACCTGCTCGGGCTACACCTGGCGACGCTGCGCGGCACGCTCACCGCCGAGCAGATCGCCGAGCAGGTGGCCGAGCTCGAGGGGCTCGCGCCGAAGCTGCAGCAGACCATCGAGGACGCCGCCGGCATCAAGGACCTGGCCCGCTGGATGGCGGACACCCGGAGCGTGCTGTTCCTCGGCCGCCACGTCGGCTACCCGATCGCGCTCGAGGGTGCCCTCAAGCTCAAGGAGCTCGCGTACATCCACGCCGAGGGCTTCGCCGCCGGGGAGCTCAAGCACGGCCCGATCGCCCTGATCGAGCCGGGCCAGATCGTCTTCGTCATCGTGCCGTCGCCGCGCGACCCCCGATCGCTGCACCCGAAGGTCGTCTCGAACATCCAGGAGATCCGCGCCCGCGGTGCCCGGGTGATCGCCATCGCTGAAGAAGGCGACGCCGCGGTGCTGCCCTTCGCCGACGAGGTCCTGCGGATCCCCCTCGCGACCCCGCTGTTCGAGCCGCTGCTCGCCGTGGCACCGCTGCACATGTTCGGGATGGAGCTCGCCGCCGCCAAGGGCCTCGACGTGGACCAGCCACGCAACCTCGCGAAGTCGGTCACCGTCGAGTAGTCGCGACGGTGATCATCGGGATCGGGGTCGACGTGGTCGACCTGGAGCGGTTCGAACGGGTGCTGGAGCGCACACCGGCGATGCGGGCGCGGCTGTTCACGCCGTCCGAGCAGATCCGTGACGGCGAGCCCCGGCCGATCGCGTCCCTCGCCGCACGGTTCGCGGCGAAGGAAGCCCTGATCAAGGCCTTCGGGTCGAGTGCCGGGCTGAGCTGGCAGGACCTCGAGGTCGTGTCCGACGACCAGCGGAACCCGTCGCTCACCCTGCACCAGGGCGCCCGGCAGGTGGCGGACGCGCGTGGCGTGACGAGCGTGCACCTGTCGCTCTCGCATGATGGAGGGATCGCGACCGCGTTCGTGGTCCTGGAAGGAACAGACGTGGTCCTGGAAGGAACGATCCAGTGAGTGCGTTCACCGGCATCACGCTCGATCGCGGAGCCCTGATCGAGAACTACGCGACCATCGCCGACCGGGTCGCCCCGGCCGGGGTCATCGCGGTGGTCAAGGCGAACGCCTACGGCCACGGGGCCCTCGACGCCGCGCAGGCCTTCGTCGACGCCGGGGCCGAGTGGCTCGGGGTCGCCGACATCGACGAGGCCGTCGCGCTCCGTCAGGGCGGCATCGACGAGGGGGTGCGGATCCTCGCGTGGCTGCACGCCCCCGACGAGGACTTCCGCCGCGCCGCCCAGTTCGACGTCACGCCCGCGGTGTCGAGCGTCGAGCAGCTCTCCGCAGCAGCCGACTCCGACGTCCGCGCCGTGCACCTGTGCGTCGACACCGGCCTGAGCCGCAACGGTGCGGTCGAGTCCGAGTGGGCCGAGCTCTTCGCGACCGCCGGCGCCCTGGCCCGAGCCGGCAACCGCACCCGGGTCGAGGGGCTCATGTCCCACCTGTCGAACGCGTCGCGCACCGACGACCTCGACCAGGACGCCGCACTGCAGCGGGCGCTGGACGGCCTGGCCGCGAACGGCATCGTGCCGGACGTGGTGCACCTCGCCGCGAGTGCCGCGAGCATCGCCGTACCGGAGACCCGCCACGACCTGTCCCGCGTCGGACTCGCCCTGTACGGACTGAGCCCCTTCGACGGTCGCACCTCGGCCGACCTGGGGCTGCGCCCGGCGATGCGGGTCACCGCCGCCGTGCTCCGCACCGTGCCGGTCGCTGCGGGCGACGGCGTCTCCTACGGCTACACCTGGCGCGCCGAGACGGACACCCGTCTCGCCGTGATCGGCCTGGGCTACGCGGACGGCTTCGACCGCGACTTCGGCAACCGGGTCTCGGTGCGGATCGGCGACCGGACGTTCCCGGTGGTCGGACGCGTCGCGATGAACGCCATGCACGTCGACATCGGCGACGCCGACGTCCAGGTCGGCGACGAGGCGGTGCTGTGGGGCGACCCCGCGAACGGCGACCCCGCCGTCGAGGACTGGGCCGACGCCATCGGCACGATCAACTACGAGGTGGTCGCCCGGATCGGCCGCAGCGTGGAACGGAGGACGACGTGAGCTCCGCACCGCTGCGTCAGGCGCGCATCGACCTCGACGCCTACCGTGCCAACCTCGACCGTGTCCGCGAGTGGATGGACCCGGTCGCCGTGATGGCGATCATGAAGGCCGACGCGTACGGGCACGGCCTCGAGCCGATCGCGCTCGCCGCCGTCGACGCCGGGATCCGCTGGATCGGTGTGCTGACGGTGTCCGCCGCCCTGCGCCTGCGCGCGATCGGCGTCGGCGAGGACGTCCACCTGTTCACCTGGCAGCACGACCCCGACCTGGACTTCCGTGACGCCATCGACTCGGCCGTCGACCTCGGCGTCTCGAACGTCGCCGAGCTGCGGCGCATCATCGACGCCGTCGACCAGCGACCGGCCCGGGTGCACCTCGGCGTCGACTCCGGCCTGCACCGCGACGGCGCGACCCCGGCGGACTGGCCGACGCTCGTCGAGCTCGCCCGGGACGCCCAGCGGAACGGCCGCATCGAGGTCGTCGCCGCGTACACGCACCTGGCCGAGGCGTCCGACCACGAGGACAGCGCCGCGGTCGCCGTGTTCGACGCCGCGATCGAGATCGCCGAGGACCTGGGGCTCGACGTCCCGATGGAGCACGTCGCCGCGTCGCTCGCGGGGCTGGAGCGCAAGGAGTTCCGGAAGGACATGGTCCGGATGGGTGCGAACCTGTTCGGCATCCCCGGAGCCGACGGCGTCTCGGCGGCCGACCTCGGCCTCGAGCCGGTGATGACCCTGACCGCGTCGGTCGCGAAGACGAAGCGCGTCCCCGTCGACACCGGCGTCTCCTACGACTACACGTACCGCACCGCGACCGAGACGACCCTGGCCCTCGTGCCCGTCGGGTACGCCGACGGGGTCCCGCGTCTGGCGCAGGGCCGCATCCAGGTCGCGATCGGCGGCAAGCGCTACCCGATCGCCGGCCGCGTCGCGATGGACCAGTTCCTGGTGGACGTCGGCGAGGACGACGTGCAGACCGGTGACACCGTCGTGCTGTTCGGCACCGGCGAGCACGACGAGATGACCGTGCTCGAGTGGGGCGCGGCGCTCGAGACCATCGGCGAGGAGATCGTCTGCCGGATCGGCAGCCGTGTGCCCCGGTCCTATGAGGGCCACGACATCGAGGGACGGGTCGGGGAGTACCTGCGGGGCGAGCGGCCGTGACCGAGTCGGCGCACGTCCTGCTCGACACCACCGTCGACGGCACCGAGGCGATGGGGGAGCTCGGCGCCCGGTTGGCCGCGGTGCTGCACGCGGGGGACCTCGTCGTGCTGACCGGACCGCTCGGTGCCGGCAAGACGACCCTGACGCGCGGGCTCGGGGCTGCACTCGGCGCGCGCGGCCAGGTGTCCAGCCCGACCTTCGTCCTCGCCCGGACGCACCCGACGACCGCTGGCCCGGACCTGGTGCACGTCGACGCCTACCGCCTGTCCGACCCGGTCGAGCTCGACGACCTCGACCTCGACTGGGACGCCGCCATCGTCGTCGTCGAGTGGGGTCGCGGCATGGTCGACGGCATCAGCGACAGCGTGCTCGACGTCGAGATCACGCGTACCACCGGTGCCGACGACGCAGCCGCTCACGACACGGACCCGGACGACGTGCCCGACGAGCCCCGCCGTGTCGTCGTGACCGCCATCGGCCCGCGTTGGGAAGGCGCGGCCCTCTGACCCTGCAGCCCGTCGACGCGGGCGACGTGGAGGCGCTCCGTGCGTTCCTCGTCGGGGCGGACCTGACCCTCGCTGGCCTCGACGAGCCGACGGTGCGGCCGTTCTCGCGTCGCTCCGGTCCGTTGTCCGTTCTGACAGTCGCTCGGCTTCACGCCCGCCGACCGACAGGCACTGGCTGCCGTGCTGCCGGACACGCACCAGGTCCGCCTGTTCCGTCGGACCGGGCAGTTGGACCACGAGGTCGCATGGGCCCGGGAGCAGACTTCCGGCTGACCATCCCGCCGCCGCCCAGGGACCCTCGAGAAGATGAGGTGTGCAGACGCTCATCGTGACCGCCCACCCCGACCCCGAGTCGCTCACGCACCACGTCGCGCATCGGCTGCGCGACGCGCTGCCGTCGGGTTCCGCAGAACTCGCCGACCTCGCCGACGAAGGGTTCGACCCAGGGTTCACGCTGGCTGACCGGCAGACGTACCGGACCGGGGCGGTCGCCCCGCCCGACATCGTGGCCGAGCAGCAGCGGATCGACCGTGCAACCGACCTGGTGCTCGTGTTCCCGGTCTGGTGGTGGTCGATGCCGGCGCTGCTCAAGGGGTGGGTGGACCGGGTGTTCGTGAACGGGTGGGCGTTCGACGTCGAGGCCGAGGGCGCGATGCGCCGGAACCTCGGACGGTTGACCGTCCACCTGGTCCCGATCGCGGGTGACGACGCCGGCGTGTACGAGCGGCACGGGTACGGCGAGGCCCTCCGAACGCAGGTCGTGCACGGGATCGTCGACTTCTGCGGGGCTCGGCGTGGCGTCACCGCGTTCGTGCACGACTCGGAGTCCGACGACGCCTCGGCGCGTGGGCGAGCGGTCACCGCCGCCGTGGACGCCGTCCGTCGTGCGGTCGTCGACCGGCACGGGCAGTGACCGATACCCTCGCAGCAGGTCTGGTCAGCGCGAACGGGGGAGCGATGCGCATCGTCTTCGACAACGGGGGCTTCAGCGATCTCGAGGTCAGCACCGTCGACCGCGACGGCGCCGAGCTGGTGTTCCGGTCGTCCGCGGGTGTGGTCGCGGCACGCCACCCCATCACGGCGGTCGCCCGCTTGGCAGTGAGGGCGACCGATCCGGAGCAAGGTCCGTCGGTGACGGGGGTCACGACGACGGGTACCGACGACGTGTCTTCGCCGATGACGGTGCGCGCGGCGCCGACCGGCAACCCGCAGGTCGATGCCGCCCGGCTGGATCGACCCGCCGCTTACGCGCCGTGGACACCGCAGGAGGATGCCGGGTTGGAGTCGATGCTCGCAGCCGGGATGTCGGTACCTGACGTCGCCGTCGTCCTGCGTCGTCAGGACGGCGCGATCCGTTCACGCTTGCGGCACCTCCAGGATGCATCCGAGGCCTCGACGACGGGCACGGTCCGGTTCGAGTAGCCCGACCGCCGGTCCGGCCCGTCGCAGCCGCCTACGATGGACGGGTGCTGCTCGCGATCGACACCTCCGCCGGGACCTCCGTCGCCGTCGTCGACCCGGCCACCGGCCTGGCCCTCGCGACCCGCGACACCGAGGACAGCCGCCGGCATGCCGAGGTGATCGGCCCGTTCCTCGCCGAGACCCTCGCCGACGCCGGCATCAGCGGAGCCGACGTCACCGGCGTCGTCGCCGGCATGGGCCCCGGCCCCTTCACCGGCCTGCGCGTCGGCATCGCCGCCGCCCGCACCTTCGCCGCAGCCCGCGGCGTCCCCGTCCTGCCCCTCGTCAGCCACGACGCCGTGGCCCTCGACCAGCGCGACTCGGGCATCGACGGGCCGTTCGTCGTCCTCACGGACGCCCGACGCCGCGAGGTCTACTGGAGCGCCTACGACGCCGACGGCGTCCGCGTGGCCGGCCCCGGACTCGCCAAGCCCGCCGATCTCGACGACGCGATCCGTGCCTCCCGGCCCGAAGCGGTGGGCTGGGACCGCCTGACGGTCGCGTCCATCCCGGCCTGGAGGCTCGGCTCGCTCGCCGCGGACCGGCTCGCGTCCGGTGCGGCGTTCGACCAGGACACGCCCCTGTACCTGCGCGATCCCGACGTCACGGTGCCGGGTGCGCCGAAGCGGGTGAAGCAGTGAGCCTGCCGGACGGGCTCCGCCTGCGGCGAGCACACCCGCAGGACCTCGACGACATCATGTGGCTCGAGCACGTCTCGTTCCCGACGGACGCCTGGTCGGCGTCTCAGATGTCGGGCGAGCTGTACTCACCGCACGGGTACTACGTCGTGATCGAGACGGTCGACGACGCCTCCGCGCCGCAGGTCGTCGGGTACGCCGGGCTCTCGTCGCTCGCGGGCAACCCGGTGGCCGACGTGCAGACCATCGCCGTCGCCGCGGACCAGCGCGGCAAGGGGCTCGGGCGGGTCCTGTTCACGGAGCTGCTCGACGAGGCCCGGCGCCGCGGTGTGCGCGAGGTGTTCCTCGAGGTGCGCGCGGACAACCCCGTGGCGCAGGCGATGTACACGGCGTTCGGGTTCGAGCACATCGCGACCCGGCCGCGCTACTACCAACCGGACGGCGTCGACGCGTGGGTGATGCGGGCGGAACTGCCCGGCCCGGACGCCGAGCGGTCGTCGGGCGTCGGACCCATCGGACAGGAGGCCCTCGGTGAGCGCGACTGAACCACTGGTGCTCGGCATCGAGACGAGCTGCGACGAGACCGGCGTCGGCATCGTGCGGGGGAGCACCCTGCTGGCGAACGTGATCGCCTCGAGCATGGACGAGCACGCGCGGTACGGCGGGGTCGTGCCCGAGGTCGCCGCACGGGCCCACCTGGAGGCGATGACACCGACGCTGCACGAGGCGCTCGACCGCGCCGGCGTCACCCTCGACGAACTCGACGCGGTCGCGGTCACCGCCGGGCCGGGCCTGGCGGGGGCGCTCATGGTCGGGGTGGGCGCTGCGAAGGCGCTCGCCGTGGCCACCGGCAAGCCCCTGTACGGCGTGAACCACCTGGTCGGGCACGTCGGCGCCGACGTGCTGCGTGAGGACGGCAGCGAGATCGAGCTGCCGACGATCGCGCTGCTGGTCTCCGGTGGCCACACGTCGCTGCTGCTGGTGCGGGACCTGGTCGGCGACGTCGAACTGCTCGGCGAGACGATCGACGACGCGGCGGGCGAGGCGTTCGACAAGGTCGCGCGGCTGCTCGGGCTGCCCTACCCCGGCGGCCCTCAGATCGACCGAGCCGCGGCCGATGGCGACCCGACGGCGATCCGGTTCCCCCGGGGACTGACGCTGCCGAAGGACATGGCCGCGCACCGGTACGACTTCTCGTTCTCGGGGCTCAAGACCGCTGTCGCACGGTGGGTCGAGCGCTGCCGCGACGAGGGCCGCGAGGTGCCGGTGGCCGACGTCGCCGCGAGCTTCCGCGAGGCCGTGGTCGACGTCCTGCTGACCAAGGCCCTGAACGCGTGCCGCGACACCGGCGTCGACCGGCTGCTGCTCGGTGGAGGGGTCGTCGCGAACGCCCGACTGCGCCAGGTCGCCGAGGAGCGTTGCGCGGCGGCGGGCGTGCGGCTGCGGATCCCGCCGTTCGACCTGTGCACCGACAACGGCGCGATGATCGCCGCCGTCGGAGCCCGTCTGGTCGCCGAGGGGCACGCGCCGAGCGACCTCGGCATCGCCGCGGACTCGACCCTGCCGGTGACGACCGTCCAGGTCTGACCAGTTCTGCCCCGGTCCTTCTTCGGGAGCCTGTGGGAGGATTCAACCTGGCGTCGGAGAGACCGGACGCCGAGAGGGGTGGACGGTGTCCGATCAGAACGAGTGGCCGAAGCCGGGCGAGACGCCGAACGGACCAGTGAACGGACAGCCCGACGGCACGCCCGCCCCGGACGCCCCGCAGGCTCCTGACGCACCGCAGGCCCCGTCGGCCCCGGAAGCACCCCAGCACCCGTACGGCCAGCAGCAGGACCCGTACGCGGCGCCGCAGCAGCCGCAGAACCCGTACGGCGCTCCGCAGCAGCAGAACCCGTACGCGGCGCCGCAGCAGTCGAACCCGTACGGTCAGCCGCAGCAGCAGGACCCGTACGCGGCACCGCAGTCCCAGTCGAACCCGTACGCACAGCAGCAGAACCCGTACGCGGCTCAGCAGCAGCAGAATGCCTACGGCGCCCCGCAGAACCCGTACGGTCAGCAGCAGAACCCGTACGGTCAGCAGCAGCCCTACGCGTCGAACCCGTACACCTACCAGCCCTACGCGCAGCGCCCGAAGACGAACGTCCTGTCGATCCTGTCGATCGTCTTCGCGTTCGGCGGCATCATCATCTGGCCGATCATCATCCTGACGAGCCCGGCCGGCGCGATCATGGGCCACATCGCCCTCGGCAAGATCAAGCAGAGCGGTGAGGGCGGCCGTGGCCTCGCGCTCGCCGGCATCATCGGTGGCTGGATCCTGACGGGCCTGTTCATCCTGATCGTCGCCCTGGTGTGGATCTCGATCGCGAACGCGTCGGACTACTCGGACTACTCCGACTACAGCTCGAGCTCCGGCGCCTTCGTCAACTGACGCTGACGGAGCACCGCGCGGCCCCCGGCCGTCAGCCGACCGTGTCGGTGAGCCGCTCGCACAGGATCGCCGTGTGGCGTCCCTCCAGGCGGGTGAGCACGAGCGTGACGCGACCCGACCCGCGCAACCGCAGCCGCTTGCGGAACTGGGCGGGGTCGACGTCGACGCCGCGCTTCTTGATCTCGACGGTGCCGATGCTGTCGGCGGCGAGCCGCGCAGCCAGTCGCTTGACGTCGAGCGGCATCGTGTCGAGCACCCGGAAGCCCTGCGCGAAGGGGGTCGTGACGGCGCGGTCGGACGTGACGTAGGCGATGCCGTCGGACAACATGTGCCCGTCGAGGCTGCGTGCCAGGTCGCCGATCAGCCGTGCGCGGATCACGGCGCCGTCGGGCTCGTACAGGTGGGCGCCGAGCGGTCCGACCTCGGCGTCGTCGGCGTCGGCCGCTCCGGTCATCTCGGCGATGCCGTGTGCGCCGATGACGGTGGCAGCGCGGCGGATCCCGGGGCGGGCGAGGGGGCCGAACCACAGGGCGAGCTCCACGACCTCGCGGTCGACGGAGGTCCACTGCGCCTCGGCGGTGTCCGGGATCAGGTCGCGGTCGATGCCCGGACCGAGCTTCACGCCGGTCGGCGTCGTCGTCGCCGCGGCGAACACGGTGTCGAGCGAGGGCGACCAGTCGTCCGGGTCGGCGAGCCGGCGGGTGTCCGAGTGGCCGGAGGTGCGTCGTGCGGGGTCCATCCACACGCCGTCCACCGAGGACAGGTCGAAGGACGCGGCATCACCGAGTTCCACCCGCGCGTTCGGCCAGACCGCCAGGTTGTGGGTCGCGACGGCCGCGGTCACCTCGTCGCGATCGACGGCGGTGACGTCGAGGTCGAGCGCCGCCATCGCCATGGCGTCCCCGCCGATGCCGCAGCCGAGGTCGGCGACACGGGTCAGCCCGGCCGCGGCGAAGCGTCCCGCGTGCTGGGCCGCGACCTGCAGCCGGGTGGCCTGCTCGAGCCCGGCCTCGGTGAAGAGCATGCGGGACGCGAAGTCGCCGAACTTGCCGCGGGCCTTCAGCCGCAGCTTCGCCTGGGTGAGGACGGCCGCGACGAGCCGGGGATCGTGGCCCTCGGCGCGCAGCCGGGACACCACGCGGACGATCTCGCCGCCGTCGGAGACGCCGGGGGTACGGTCGAGCAGGGCCATCCCGTCGGAGGTCAGCAGTGCGGTGAGTTCGGCGGCGTCCATGCGTCGATCCTCGCAGGTGCTGCGTGTTCTCCGGATCTGCTGGCACTCGGATTGACCGAGTGCCAGAGGCCCCCTAGAGTTGGCGTTGGCACTCTCCTGTGCGAAGTGCCAACCCGGTTTTCATCTGTACCGAGTCCGTACCGAGAAAGAAGAGGTCACCGTGGCCGTCAGCATCAAGCCGCTCGAGGATCGCATCGTCATCCGCCAGGTCGAGGCGGAGCAGACCACCGCTTCCGGTCTGGTCATCCCCGACACCGCGAAGGAGAAGCCCCAGGAGGGCGAGGTCGTCGCCGTGGGTCCGGGTCGCATCGACGACAACGGCAACCGCGTCCCGCTCGACGTCGCCGTGGGTGACAAGGTCATCTACTCCAAGTACGGCGGAACCGAGGTCAAGTACTCGGGCGAGGACCTGCTGGTCCTGTCGGCCCGCGACGTCCTCGCGGTCATCGTTCACTGAGTCGAGTACTCGACACGTCACGCCCCGTCCGGCCTTCGGGCCGACGGGGCGTGACGTGTTTCCCGGGGCCCGTCACCCGGGCATTGGGGTCCTGATCAGCCCGCCTGGAGGCCCGGCGCGCGTCCCACGGGTCGGCGGTCGTTCCTAGGATGGTTCCGTGAGTGAACCGAGTCCCGCGCGACCTGTCCGCAGCGAGGCATCCGTCGGCGTGGTGCAGGCCATCGTGGCGTACGGGCTCTGGGGTCTGATGCCCCTGCTGTTCGCGGCCATGGCCCCCGCGGCGGCGTTCGAGATCGTGTCGTGGCGGATCGTCTTCGGCCTGGTGTTCTGCGCGGTCGCGATCGCCGTCACCCGGTCGTGGCTCCGCACCCGCACCCTGATGGCCCAGCGCCGCGTGATGCTCGTGATGGGGCTCGCCGCCGTCCTGATCCTGGTCAACTGGACCGTTTACGTCCTCGCGACGACCACCGGCCACACCGTCGAGGCCGCGCTCGGCTACTTCATCAACCCACTCGTCACGATCGCGCTCGGCGTCGTGGTCCTGCGTGAACGCCTGCGTCCGGCGCAGTGGACCGCCGTCGGGCTGAGCGTCGTCGCCGTCGTCGTCATCGCCATCGGGTACGGGCAGATGCCGTGGATCTCGCTGGCCCTGGCGTTCTCGTTCGGGCTGTACGGCCTGGTGAAGAAGCGCGTCGGCGGCACCGTGGACGCCCTGAGCGGCCTGACACTCGAGACCGTGTGGCTGCTGCCGATCGCAGTCGTGGCGCTGGTGGTGCTCGGGGCGACCGGGCTCGGCGGCGGGGTGACGTTCACGAGCGAGGGCTGGGGACACGTGGTCATCACCGTGCTGACCGGGCCGGCGACCGCGGTGCCGCTGCTGCTGTTCGCGTCGTCGGCCCGTCGGGTGAGCCTGTCGACCCTCGGCCTGACCCAGTACCTGGCGCCCGTGATGCAGCTGCTCGTCGGAGTGCTGGTGCAGCACGAGGAGATGTCAGCGGGCCGCTGGTTCGGCTTCGGCATCGTGTGGCTCGCGCTCGTGGTGCTGACGGCGGACTCGTTCGCCGCCGCACGGGCGTCTCGTCGCCTGGCGCTCGCACCCGCCGCGGCCGAGCCGGTCTGACCCGGGCCCCACGGGCCTCCAGGCCGCCCGTCGCTCCGTCCTGCGAAGGCGACACATCCTGCCGGTCGTCCCCGACACCGAAGCGAAAGCGACAGTCCCCCGCGGAGGTTCCGCGGGGGACTGTCGCTTTCGCGAGCGGTGCTGGGCTGTGCCCTACTTCTTCACCGCACCCTGGATGGCGCTCTGGTAGACGGGCTTGTTGTCGCCGTCGAACTTGTAGATGCCGATGTAGGCGCTCGACGGGTCGTTGTTGTCGTCGAACGGACCGATGCCGGACGGGCCGGTGTAGTGGATGTCCTCGCCGTCGTCCAGGAGGGTCTTGCACTCCTTGAACGTGGCGCACTCGGTGCCGCCGTCAGCACCGGACACGGCAGCCATGTTCGCCTGGATCGTGCCGGAGTCGGTGCCCTTGCCCTTCACCGCGGCGAGGGCCGCGAGGACGGTGGCGTCGTAGGACTCCGCCGCGTACGAGTAGTCGGCGAGCGTCTTGCCCGACGAGTCCTTGTAGAAGGCGGCGAGCTGCTTCTTGAAGTCGTCCTTCGGCGAGGCGCCGGGGATGGTGCCCTGGGCGCCGCTGAGGGTGCCCTTGTCGAAGTCCTTCGAGTAGTCCGCCGTGTTGCCGTCGGACATGTAGATCTTCGCTTCGTTCCCCTGGGAGACGAGCTCCGGAATGATCGACTTCGTCTCGTCGAAGGCGAGGACGACGATCGCGTCGGGCTTCGCGGCCAGGGCAGCGGTCACCTCGGACGAGAACGTGGTCTGGCCGGGCGGGAACTCCTGGCCCTCGCCCTTGCCGCCGTAGACGACCTGGCCACCGGAGGCCTCGACGGCCGACTGCACCGAGTTGCGGAGGCCGGTGCCGTAGGTGTCGTTGAAGACCAGGAAGGCGACCTTCGCGTTGCCGTCACCGGTCACGAGCTGACCGAGCGCGGAACCCTGCACCGAGTCCGGCGGTGCGGTCCGGTAGTAGTACGACGAGTAGCCGGAGAGGTCGGACGCGGTGTTCGCGGGCGAGATCTCGACGATGCAGTTGCTCGTCAGCTGGTCGATGACGTTCAACGTGACGGACGAGGACTCGGCGCCGATCGCGACCGGGACCTTCGCGTTGACGAGCTTCGTCGCGGCGGAGCTCGACACGGTCATGTCGTTGCTGTCACCGGAGTCGGTCGCCGGGTCGATCGTGACGTCCTTGTCGAGGACGCCGCCCGCGGCGTTGATGTCCTTGACGGCCAGGCCGACACCGGACTCGGCCGGCGGGTTGAGGTAGGCCAGCGAACCGGTCAGGGGCAGGATCGTGCCGATCTTCAGCGCGTCCGTGCCGGGGGTGTCCGGGGCCTTGCAGCTGGCGGCGGGATCCTTCTTCGCATCGCTCGACGCCGAGCTCGAGGGGGAAGCACTGCCGGTGGTGGAACACGCGGCGAGGAGGACGGCTGCTGCGCCCGCCAACGCCAGTGCCGCGGTGGCACGGGTGGTTCTGATCATCCGTGGAGCCCTTTCTCTGCGCGGAGGCTGTGCCGCTTCGGGTGAATGCGACGCCTCCACTGGATGTCGAGAAACGTAGGGTCCATGTGTTTCGCCCGTGTGACGGGGCGGTACGCAAAGGTGTTTCGTTACCGAGCCGTGACGTTCCTGTGCGCGGCGACAGGGATCGGCACGTTCGTGACGGTGCCGGGGTGGCGACCCGACCTGCGCCAGGCGGATGGTCCGGCAGGGCGTCCGGGAGGCCCGGCGTACGTTCCCCCGCATGAGCGACTTCCAGCCCACCAAAGCCATCGTCACCGGCTCCGAATCCGGGATCGGCCGTGCGACCGCCGTCGCGCTCGCCGAAGCCGGCATGGACGTCGGCATCACCTACCTGTCCGAGCCCGACCGGGCCGAGGAGACCGCGGAAGAGGTCCGGAAGACCGGCCGCCAGGCCTTCGTCGAGCAGATCGACGTCTCCGACCTCGCCGGCGCGGCGGCCGTCATCGACCGCCTGGTCTCTCAGCTGGGCGGCGTCGACGTCTTCGTGGCCGACGCCGGCACCGGCGACAACGCGCCGTTCCTCGAGATGACCCTCGACCAGTGGCGCCACACCGTCTCGACCGACCTCGACGGGGCCTTCGTCACGATGCAGGCCGCGGCGAAGCACATGGCGCAGGCGGGCACCGGCGGCCGGATCATCGGCATCACGAGCGTGCACGAGCACCAGCCCCGCTACGGCTCGAGCGCCTACGACGCCGCGAAGCACGGGCTCGGCGGCCTGCTGAAGACCATGGCGATCGAGCTCGCCGAGCACGGCATCACCGTGAACGCCGTCGCCCCCGGTGAGATCGCCACCCGGATGACCGGCGCCGAGGACGAGGACCCGCACACCATCGACCGCCCCGGTGTACCGCTCGGCCGTCCGGGCAACGCGTGGGAGATCGCGGCAGCCGTGGCGTTCCTGGCCTCACGCGCGTCGTCCTACATCACGGGGGTGTCCCTGCCGGTGGACGGCGGGATGCTGCAGATGGGCCCGCACGGCGGCTCGCACATCACGTCGAACGACTGGCGTTCGGCGTAGGAGCTCGGCCGGCGGTCCGGTCAGCAGGCCGGCCGGCGGTCCGGTCAGGAGGCCGGCCGGCGGTCCGGCCAGCAGGCCGGCCGGCGGGCCGGTCAGCTCGGCTGGTCGGCTTCCTCGTCGAGTTCGGCCTGGGACCGCAGGACGCAGAACTCGTTGCCCTCCGGGTCGGCGAAGACCACCCATCCGCCGTCCGGGTGGCGCAGGTCGGCGAGCTCCACGGCACCGATGCCGCGGAGCCGCTCGACCTCTTCATCGCGGGTGCGGTCGGTGGGGCGCAGGTCGAAGTGGATCCGGTTCTTCACGGTCTTCGCCTCGGGCACCTGGATGAAGAGCACCGTGTGGGACCGGTCGGGTGCCGTGATCTCGCACTCCTCGTGCCCGGGGGCGTTCGGGTCGTCGGGCAGGTCGACGTACCCGAGCACCTGCTTCCACCACTCGGACTGGGCGTAGGCGTCGCGGGAGTCGATCGTGGTGTGTGAGACGGCGCTGACCATGCGGTGACACTACCGCCGCGGAACGCAGCACTGCGGGGGGCGCGGGGTCAAGACGCCGTCGTGTTACTTCGACGCCGCGGTGCTCGCGAAACACCGCTGAATTCGGCGGCGTTTCGGGGACTCGGCGGCGTCCAACCCACATGACGGCGTCTTGCGCTCTCCGCCGGCCGCTGCTCACGAGTCCGGCTGGCGACGTGCGCTGATCGGCGCTGCACGGAACAGAGGGAGCCCAGCAGCCGACAGCACCGCAGCCGGTGCTCGTGCATCCGCGGCCTCCCGCATCGTCCACCGCGCGAACCCGTGCACCTCCGGCAGTCGACGGAGGGTGTCCTCACGGGTCTTCTCGTCCCAGAGGGCTCGGGGGACGTCGTACTTCAGGCGACCGTCGAACTCCCCGATCACGCCGGCGTCGGGCCACCAGAAGTCCGTTCTGAACCTGCCGCGCGGCGTCTCGAACTCGTGCTGCAACTCCGGGGCAGGAATCCCGAGGAGATGGGCGGTGACGCGGCTGATCGACTCCCCCGGGGATTCGGCCAGCGCGAAGGCGATCGCCGCAGCGGCCTGTCGGCATCCACGCACGCGTCCGAGGGCGTCGAATGCGCCGGTGAGTCCTTCGCGACGGAGCATGTCGAACCGGAGCACGTGGTGGAGGACGACGACGGCGTGGGTGAACGACTGCCGACGTGCGATGTCGAGGACCGTCCGCTCGAGGGACGTCGTCGGGATCCCGTCGACCACGACGCGCTCGCCGTTCCGGATCCGCCCGGTGTGACGGACGACGCCCCGACCGGTGTGCGTCTTGTCGAGCCGGACGTCGATCACGTGCAACCTCCAGTCGGCAGCGTCGAAGTCGGGCAACCCCCAGAGTGCCGCGGCCGAGGTCCCCGAGACGACGCACTCGGACTCCAGGGACCCGTACCGTGCGCGGACGAACAGGCGCCGGCGTTCCAGGAGTGAGAGCGCCTCCCACTCCGGGCGCTCGACGGCGGCGCCGTGGAACAGGCGCACCGGTTCGTGCAGGGCCGACGGGACACGGACCAGGACGGTCTGGGCGAGCGCGTTCATGCCCGAAGCTTGGAACGCGGCCACGGCGCGAGGCGACTCGCACGTCGGACCGGTGGAGAGCCTCCAGGCCGTTTCCGGCTGTGGAGGAGTCGCAAGACGCCGTCGTCTCCGAACCACGCCTGGAAAGCGTTGAGACGCCGCCGAATTCGGCGGCGTCTCAACGACACGACGGCGTCTTGCGGACCAGAATCGGCCCGGACCAGAACTCAGCTGCGGTAGTTCGGCGCCTCGACGACCATCTGGACGTCGTGCGGGTGGGACTCCTTGAGCCCCGCCGCCGTGATGCGGACGAACTTGCCACGGGCCTTCAGCTCGGGGATCGTGCGACCGCCGACGTAGAACATCGACTGCCGCAGCCCTCCGGTGAGCTGGTAGACGACGTTGCCGACCGAACCGCGGTAGGGCACCTGGCCCTCGATGCCCTCGGGGATGAGCTTGTCGTCGTTCGGCACGTCCGCCTGGAAGTAGCGGTCCTTCGAGTACGAGGTCTTCTTGCCACGGGTCTGCAGGGCACCGAGGGACCCCATGCCGCGGTAGGCCTTGAACTGCTTGCCGTTCACGAACACCAGGTCACCGGGGGACTCATCGGTGCCGGCCAGCAGCGAGCCGAGCATGACGGTGTCGGCACCGGCCACCAGGGCCTTGGCGATGTCGCCCGAGTACTGCAGGCCACCGTCGGCGATGATCGGCACACCGGCTTCGCGTGCGGCGAGGGAGGCCTCGTACACGGCGGTCACCTGCGGCACACCCACTCCGGCGACGACGCGCGTGGTGCAGATGGAGCCCGGGCCGACACCGACCTTGACGGCGTCCACACCGGCGTCGATGAGCGCCTGGGCGCCCGCGCGGGTGGCGACGTTGCCGCCGATGACGTCGATCGCGTCGAACGTCGGGTCGGCCTTCAGGCGACGGACCATGTCGAGCACGCCTTCGCTCTCGCCGTTGGCGGTGTCGACGACGAGCACGTCGACGCCGGCGTCACGCAGGGCCTCGGCGCGCTGCCAGGCGTCGCCGAAGAAGCCGATCGCGGCACCGACGCGGAGCCGGCCCTCGTCGTCCTTCGTGGCGTCCGGGTACTGCTCGCTCTTGTCGAAGTCCTTGACGGTGATGAGGCCGCGGAGCTTGCCCTCGGCGTCGACCAGCGGCAGCTTCTCGATCTTGTGCTGCGCGAAGATGGCGATCGCCTCTTCGGGGTCGATGCCCTCCATCGCGGTGATCAGCGGGGCCTTCGTCATGACGTCGCGCACGTACGTGGTGGCCTGCTCGAACGAGGCCACGAAGCGCATGTCGCGGTTCGTGATGATGCCGACGAGGGTGCCGTCCTGCTCGACGACCGGGAGGCCGGAGACGCGGAACTGGCCGCAGAGCGCGTCGACCTCGGCCACGGTGGCGTCCGGGGTCGTGGTCACCGGGTTGGTGATCATGCCCGACTCGGAGCGCTTGACCTTGTCGACGTAGGCCGCCTGGTCCTCGATGGACAGGTTGCGGTGCAGGATCCCGATGCCGCCCTGGCGCGCCATGGCGATGGCCATGCGGGCTTCGGTGACGGTGTCCATCGCGGCGGAGAGCAGCGGGACGTTGACGGAGATCCGCTTGGTGAGCCGGGACGCCGTGGACGCCTCGCTCGGGATGACGTCGGTGTGCCCGGGCAGCAGCATGACGTCGTCGTACGTGAGTCCGATGAATCCGAACGGATCCGGCTGGTCCATGGGTCCCCTTCGTGGGCGAGTGAAGTGTCGAGACACCGGGAACACGACGACGGGTTCCGGATAGGACATGGTAACGCGAGCGGCTGTCGCCGCATTCCGCCTGGAGGCACGGATCGCGCCCGCCTCGGAGCGTTCCTCCACAACGTCACAGTTCGGGTACGAATCACACAGGGAACGTGTTGGAAACACGGGTGTCACAAAATCCCCATAGGTTCCTCGTCATCCGAACGAGAGGCTCTTCCGTGGGATCCATCACTCCTCCGGGACGGGCGCAGCCGCGCCTGTTCCGCCTCCGCCACGCACGACGACGACCGGTCCTGGCGGCCGTGCTCGTCGCCGCGTTCCTGGCGACCTTCCTGATCGACTGGGCGGTCACCCTGCCGGCCTTCAGTGCCACCTCGGCACCGGCCACCAGCCAGGCGTGCACCGTCAGCCCCGACAACGGGTGCATCCAGGGCACGATCACCGACTCCGAGCGTGAACCGGCCGAGGGCGTCGACGTCGACGTGACCGGCCCGAGCGGCTTCGACGAGACGGCCACGACGAACGCCGACGGCCGCTGGTCGGTCAGCGTCGACACGGCCGGCGAGTACACGGTGAGCGTCGACCAGGGCACCCTGCCGAAGGGGCAGTACCTGACGAACGCCGCCGACGCCGAGCGCAAGGTGCAGGCCACCCTGAACGCCAACGTCGGGCAGATCTTCCAGCTGTCCGACCAGAAGGGCGCCACGACCTCGGCGGACTCGTCGGGCGTGAGCATCCAGCGGGCCTGGCAGCAGTTCGCCTCGGGGCTCCGGCTCGGGCTGCTCATCGCCCTGGCGTCCATCGGGCTCTCGCTCATCTACGGCACGACGGGGCTGTCGAGCTTCTCGCACGGTGAGCAGGTCACCCTCGGCGGCCTGCTGGCGTACGTGTTCGCCAACCAGCTCGGCTGGAACATCTGGGTCACCGGCATCGTCGTCACGCTGTTGTGCGCCGCGACCGGGTACCTGCAGGACGCCGCGATCTGGCGGCCACTCCGGCGACGGCGCATCAGCCTGACGCAGCTCATGATCGTGACGATCGGTCTGTCGATCGCCGCCCAGTACGCGTTCCAGTACTTCTTCGGTGCCTCGACGGTGCGCATCCAGCAGGGCAACCCGGAGACCGTGCGGTTCGCGGGCGTCACCCTGACGGTGCAGTCCTACGTCGCCATGGGGATCGCGCTCGTGGTCCTCGTCGCGACCGGGCTCTTCCTGGCGAAGACGCGCTTCGGCCGGGCGACCCGCGCCGTGTCGGACAACCCGGCGCTCGCCGCGGCCTCCGGCATCGACGTCGACCGGGTGATCCGCTTCGTGTGGACGCTCGCCGCCGGCCTCGCGGGGCTCTCCGGCGTGATGCTCGGACTCGTCCTGAACGGCGTGAACTGGCAGACCGGGCTCCAGCTGCTCCTGCTCATGTTCGCCTCGGTCACGCTCGGTGGCCTCGGCACCGCGTACGGCGCCCTGGTCGGCTCGATGATCATCGGCGTCGTCGTGGAGCTCACGAACCTGGTGCTCCCCGGTGACTTCAAGTACGCCACCGCCCTCGTCATCCTCATCCTCATCCTGCTGTTCCGGCCGCAGGGCATCTTCGGCCGCGCCGAGCGGATCGGCTAAGGGAGCACGCGCATGGACTACATCCTCAACCTGCTGTCCTCGCTCACCCAGGAGGCACTCGCCCCGACGACGGCGGCGTTCGCCCTGGCCGCGATCGGCCTGAACGTGCACTTCGGGCTCACCGGCCTCGTGAACATGGGCCAGGCGGCGTTCCTGCTGCTCGGTGCCTACGGCTTCGCGATCTCGATCACGAACGGACTGCCGTTCGTGATGGCGGTCCTCATCGCCCTGCTCGTCGCGATCGTGTTCGCGATCATCCTCGGCATCCCGACCCTTCGGTTGCGCGGCGACTACCTGGCGATCGTCACGATCTCCGGCGCCGAGATCATCCGCATGGTGGGCCGCTCCAGCCTGCTCACCTCGACCACGGGCGGCTCGAACGGCATCACCGGGTCGAGCTACCGCGACCCGTTCACCGCCCTCAGCCCGCTGCCCGACGGCACCACCACGATCCTGTGGTTCACGTACGCGAACAACGGCGTCAACGGTTGGTGGATCCGCATCGCCGCGTGGGCCATGGTCGCCCTGTTCACCCTGGTGCTCTTCCTGCTGATGCGCAGCCCGTGGGGCCGCGTGGTGAAGGCCATCCGCGAGGACGAGGACGCGGTCCGCTCGCTCGGCAAGAACGTCTACTCGTACAAGATGCAGGCGCTCGTGTTCGGTGGGGCGCTCGGTGCGATCGCGGGCATCATCTACGTGCTGCCGAGTTCGGTGCAACCAGACGCCATGGGCCGCTCGATGACGTTCTTCATCTGGACGGCGCTCATCCTCGGTGGTGCGGCGACGGTGTTCGGACCGGTGCTCGGAGCCGTGCTCTTCTTCGTCGTCCGGCTCTTCATCCGCACGCTGGCCGGCGACTTCATCCCCGACTCGATCATGAACGCGCAGCAGGCGGAGCAGTTCTCGTACGTGCTCGTCGGCGTCGCGCTCATGCTGCTCATCGTGTTCCGTCCACAGGGGTTGCTCGGCAACAAGAAGGAGCTGACGTTCAGTGTCTGAGACCTACGGCCACCCCAAGGCCGACCCGATCCTCACCGTCGACGACGTCACCCGCCGCTTCGGGGGCATGACCGCCGTGGACGTCGACCACCTCGAGGTCCAGCGTGGTTCCATCACGGCCCTCATCGGCCCGAACGGCGCCGGCAAGACGACGTTCTTCAACCTGCTCACCGGGTTCGACAAGCCGAGCCCGGGTGCGAAGACGCAGTTCGACGGCGCCACGCTGCAGAAGACGAGCGCGACGCACATCGCGAACAAGGGCATGGTCCGCACCTTCCAGCTGACCAAGGCGCTGTCCCGGCTCACCGTGATGCAGAACATGCTCCTCGGTGCCCGCGACCAGCCCGGCGAGAACTTCTTCGCCGCCCTGGTCAAGCCGGTGTGGGCGAAGCGGGAGCGCGAGATCACGGCCAAGGCCGAGGACCTCCTCGCCCGGTTCAAGCTCGACACGAAGGCGGACGACTACGCCGGTTCGCTGTCCGGCGGGCAGCGCAAGCTGCTCGAGATGGCGCGGGCGCTGATGTCCGACCCGACGATGATCATGCTCGACGAGCCGATGGCCGGCGTGAACCCCGCGCTCACCCAGTCGCTCCTCGGGCACATCCAGTCCCTGCGCGACGACGGCATGACCGTGCTGTTCGTCGAGCACGACATGCACATGGTCCGGCACATCTCGGACTGGGTGGTCGTGATGGCCGAGGGCAAGGTCGTCGCCGAGGGCCCGGCGGACACGGTGATGGACGACCAGGCCGTGATCGACGCCTACCTCGGTGCGCACCACGACACCGACCTGGGTGACGACTCGCTCCTCACCGAGGAGACCTTCGAGGAACTGGCGGAGGAAGTCGCCGAAGAGGACGCAGCAGAGGAGACGACCCGATGACGGACGCAACGGACCCCACGAACGCGAGCAGTGCCTCCAGTCCGTCCCCGGCGGCCACGCTGGAACGCGAGCCGGTGCTCAGCGCGAAGAACCTCGTCGCCGGCTACCTGCCGGGCGTGAACATCCTGAACGGCTGCGACCTGGACTGCTACCCGGGCGAGCTCATCGGCATCATCGGGCCGAACGGTGCGGGCAAGTCGACGCTCCTCAAGGCGCTGTTCGGGCTCGTGTCCATCCGCGAGGGTTCGGTGACCCTGCAGGGTGACGACATCACGAACCTCAAGGCGAACAAGCTCGTGCAGGCCGGTGTCGGCTTCGTGCCGCAGACGAACAACGTGTTCCCCTCGCTGTCGATCGAGGAGAACCTGCAGATGGGGCTGTACCTGCGGCCCCGGAAGTTCGCCGAACGGCTCGAGGTCATCTACGACCTGTTCCCGGTCCTCGCTCAGCGGCGGAACCAGCGGGCCGGATCGCTCTCGGGTGGTGAGCGGCAGTCCGTCGCGATGGCCCGTGCGCTGATGATGGACCCGAAGGTGCTGCTGCTCGACGAGCCGAGCGCCGGACTCTCCCCCGTGCGCCAGGACGAGACGTTCCTGCGGACCCGCCGGATCAACAAGGCCGGTGTGTCGATCATCATGGTGGAGCAGAACGCGCGACGCTGTCTGCAGATCTGCGATCGTGGGTACGTGCTCGACCAGGGGAAGAACGCGTACTCGGGCACCGGGAAGGAACTCGCTGACGACCCCAAGGTCATCGAGCTCTACCTGGGGACGCTCGCCAAGGACGTCGACGCACAGCGCTAGCGCTGTCGTCGGCTACGGGTACCGCTGTGGGGGTGGTATCCGTGACGGGTGGGGCCGTGCGTGGTCGCTTCGCGCCGCACGGCCCCGCTCCTGTACCCGGCCCGGAGGCGCGGCTCGCGTCCGGTCGCATGACTGTGGTCGCATGACGCCGTCGTGTTCTGTTGACGCCGCGGTCCCGTCGAGACGCCTCGGAATCCTGCGGCGTCTCGTTCGTAGGGCGGTGTCCTGCGCTGACGACGGCGTCTTCCGTTGATGACGGCGTCCTCCGTCGCACCCCGGCCCGGAGGCGCGGCTCGCCCCGCGCGGGTCGGTATCGTTCCGCGGGTGCGCACCTCCGGACCCCTCGTGCTCGACGCCCTCGTCTGGCTCGTGTTCATCGCGCTCTTCGTCGGCGCGGCGTTGCTCGTCAAGGTCGCGGCCGTGCTGCTCGTCGTGCTCGTGGTGCTCGCGCTCCTGCTCGGCTTCGTGCTGCGGGCGCTCCGGAAGCGCCGACGGGCGCCGCGGCGTCCGCGCTGACGACTCGGCCCGCACCGTCCGGCCCGTGCACGCCGCAGAGCCCGCCCGGTAGGCTGTCCGAGTGAGCGAAGTCGAGATCGGTGCAGGCAAGCGCGGACGTCGGGCGTACGCGTTCGACGACATCGCGGTGGTCCCCTCCAGGCGGACGCGTGACCCGCGCGACGTCAGCGTGCAGTGGTCGATCGACGCGTTCACGTTCGCGTCGCCGATCCTGTCGGCGCCGATGGACTCCGTGTCCTCGCCGGCGACGGTCATCCAGATGGGCAAGCTCGGCATCCTCGGTGTGCTCGACCTCGAGGGCCTGTGGACCCGCTACGAGGACCCGACCCCGTACTACGACGAGATCAAGTCGCTCACCGACGGCAACGTCACGAAGCGCATGCAGGAGATCTACTCGGAGCCGATCAAGGCCGAGCTGATCACCGCACGCCTGGCCGAGATCCGCGCAGCCGGTGTGCCGGTCGCCGGTTCGCTCAGCCCGCAGCGCACCCAGGAGTTCTCGAAGACGGTCGTCGACGCCGGTGTCGACCTGTTCGTCATCCGCGGCACCACGGTCTCGGCCGAGCACGTCTCCCAGACCGAGGAACCCCTCAACCTCAAGAAGTTCATCTACGAGCTCGACGTCCCGGTGATCGTGGGCGGTGCCTCGACGTACACGTCGGCGCTGCACCTCATGCGCACCGGTGCAGCCGGCGTGCTCGTCGGGTTCGGTGGCGGCGCAGCGTCGACCACCCGTGCCGCGCTCGGCATCCACGCCCCGATGGCCACCGCCGTCGCGGACGTCGCCGGTGCCCGTCGTGACTACCTCGACGAGTCGGGCGGCCGCTACGTGCACGTCATCGCCGACGGCGGGCTCGACACCGCGGGCGACATCGTCAAGGCCATCGCCGTGGGCGCCGACGCGGTCATGCTCGGCACCGCACTGGCCCGTGCGACCGAGGCCCCGGGTGGTGGCTACCACTGGGGTGCCGAGGCGCACCACCCCGAGCTGCCCCGCGGCCGCCGGGTCGAGGTGGGCACGATCGCCCCGCTCGAGAACGTCCTGAACGGCCCGACGCCGACCCACGACGGCCGCGCGAACCTCGTCGGTGCCCTGCGCCGCTCGATGGCCACGACCGGATACTCCGACGCCAAGGAGTTCCAGCGAGTAGAAGTGGTCGTGGCGCCGTACCACCAGTGACGGTGGCACCCGGGCACGACCCCGGGTGACGCCACGGCGCCGACCGTGACCCGGAGGCGACGATGGCCAAGTCCAGCACGACGAAGCAGACCAGCACGGCCGGACGTCCACGTGACGTCGCGCCCGGCGTGGGGTTCGACCCCGCGGCGAAGCTCGGACCGGACGAACGTGCGGCCGCGATCGAGACGCTGAAGACCAAGGAGCTCGACGTCCTGGTCATCGGCGGCGGCATCGTCGGTGCGGGCAGTGCGCTCGACGCCGTGACCCGCGGCCTGAGCGTCGGCATCGTCGAGGCCCGCGACTGGGGCTCGGGGACGTCGAGTCGCTCGTCCAAGCTCGTGCACGGTGGCATCCGCTACCTCGAGCAGCTCAACTTCGCACTCGTCCGCGAGGCCCTCATCGAACGCGGCCTGCTGCTCCAGCGCATCGCCCCGCACCTGGTGAAGCCCGTGCGCTTCCTCTACCCGCTGAACCACCGGGTGTGGGAGCGCTTCTACATCGGCATCGGCATGGCGATGTACGACGTGTTCAGCTGGTCCGGCGGCCGTCCGCCCGGCGTCCCGCACCACCGGCACCTCAGCCGGAAGCAGGTGCTCAGGAACATGCCCGGGCTCAAGAAGGACGCCTTCGTCGGCGGCATGACGTACTACGACGCCCAGGTCGACGACGCGCGCTACGTGGCGTCGCTCGTGCGCACCGCGGCCTCGTACGGCGCCGAGGCAGCGAGTCGCGTCCGCATCGAGGGGTTCATCAAGGTCGGAGAGCGCGTGGTCGGCGCGCAGGCCCACGACATCCAGACCGGCGAACGGTTCGAGATCCGCGCGAAGCAGGTCGTCAACGCCACCGGTGTCTGGACCGACGACACCCAGGCGATGATCGGCACCCGCGGCCAGTTCAAGGTGCGCGCGTCGAAGGGCGTCCACCTCGTGATCCCCCGAGACCGGTTCCAATCGAACACGGGCATGATCCTGCGCACCGAGAAGAGCGTGCTGTTCGTCATCCCGTGGGGCCGGCACTGGCTCGTCGGCACGACCGACACCGACTGGTACCTCGACAAGGCGCATCCGGCAGCGACCGCGGCGGACATCGACTACATCCTCGAGCACGTCAACAAGGTGCTCGCCGTCCCGCTGACCCGCGAGGACGTCGAGGGCGTCTACGCCGGACTCCGGCCGCTGCTGGCGGGGGAGTCCGACCAGACCTCGCAGCTCAGCCGGGAGCACGTCGTCGCCCACACCGTCCCGGGCCTCGTCGTGGTCGCCGGCGGCAAGTGGACCACCTACCGGGTGATGGGCAAGGACGCCATCGACGAGGCCGTCGCGGCCATGGACGGCAGGATCCCGGAGTCGACGACCGAGGACATCCCGCTCCTCGGTGCCGAGGGCTACCCCGCCGCGTGGAACCGACGCGCCCGCACCGCACGGAGCTTCAACGTGCACAAGGTCCGCATCGAGCACCTGCTCAACCGGTACGGCACCCTCGCGACCGAGGTGCTGCAGCTCGTCGAGCAGGACCCCGCGCTCGCCGAACCGCTGCCGGGGGCCGACGACTACATCGGCGCCGAGGTCGTCTACGCCGCCTCGCACGAGGGCGCCCTGCACCTGGAGGACGTCCTCGCCCGTCGCACCCGCATCTCCATCGAGGCCTGGGACCGCGGCGATTCGGCAGCGCCCGTCGCCGCGAAGCTCATGGCGGACGTGCTCGGGTGGGACCAGGAGACGACCGAGCACGAGGTCGCGAACTACCTGAAGCGCGTCGCCGCCGAACGGGAGTCGCAGCTGCAGCCCGACGACGAGAGCGCTGACCGTGTGCGGCTCGAGGCCCCGGACATCGCGTTCGGCTTCGACGAGGACGACGTGGTCGTGGGCGGGGGTCGCTCGGACGGTGCCGAGGGCGCGAAGGCGTCCGACGAGCAGGTCGTCGGCGAGAAGACGAGCGAGCCGGAGTAGCGAGGCCAGAAGACGCCGTCGTGTCACCGAGACGCCGCCGGAACTGGCGGCGTCTCGGTGTCGACGCGGCGTCTCGACAAGACGACGGCGTCTTTCGGGGTCCACCCGCGCCTCCAGACCGGAAGGACGGAAGGACGGAAGGACGGACTGGAGGCCCGTGGTTCGTCCGTCAGACGGCGCGCGCCCGCAGGGCGGCGCGGCGCACGTGCACCGACTGGCCCACCACGAGCACCACCGGGATCGCGATCAGCGCGACGAGGCTCGTCACGTACAGCACGCCCGACCAGATCGTGTGGTCACCGCCGCCGACCCCGTAGGCGTCCGCGACGTCCATGCCGAGGGCGAGCGCCGCCACGAACGACATCGGCGTCCCCACCACGACGACGGCGAGCAGCACCGCCGCGATGACGTGCGCCGGCGCCCGGGTGACCAGCAGCAGCACCGACAGCCCCGCGGCGAACAGGACGCCGACGACGGCGATCCCGACGACGGTCGCGACGTCCGCCCCGACCGGGAAGCCCTGCTGCGTGAGCTCGGCGTGGATCTCGGCCAGGGTCGCACCGGGGACCGCGGCGAGCGGGTCCAGCACCAGTGCGTTCACCGCCAGCAGTGCCGCGTACAGCGCGACGACCAGCACCCCGACGACGGCGACGACGATCCGTGTTCTCCCCATCCGCAGAACAGTAGTGCGCGGAATGCGCGGGACCACCGGGTGGTTAGCATGGGGGTACTCGAAGAGGGAGCCATCATGGTCGACGTCCATCGCGTCAAACTCCCCGGAGTCGGCGTGCTGCACAGCTTCTACACCGACGACGGTGGCAAGTGCGGTGTCATCACGCACCGGTCGGGGCACTCCGACCTCATCTCGTTCGCCGACGTCTCCGACGGCGCGGACAAGTCCGAGAAGGTCTCGCTGCGTCTCAGCGAGGACGAAGCGCACACGCTCGCCGAACTGCTCGGCGGCACCCGGATCACCGAGGGCCTCGACAAGCTCGACGAGATCCCGGGGCTGTCCATCGACTGGTTCTCCGTCGACTACGACGACGCCATCGCGGGCAAGCCCCTCGGCGACCTGCACGACTCGGGCTTCATCGGCCTGACCGTCGTCGCCGTGGTCCGCGGCGACAGCGCCAACCCGGCACCCTCGTCGGACTTCGTCGTGTTCCCCGGAGACACGATCGTCGTCGCCGGTTCCCCCGAGAAGGTCGCCAAGGCGTTCTCCTTCTACCGCAGCGGAGAGCTTGCGGCCGCCTCGGCCGAGGCCCCGCGGAAGAGCTAGCGCATGCACCTGGGTGGTGAGCTGCTCACCATCGGTGTGCTCTTCGTCATCGCCTACGTCCTGGGCCGGCTCGGCAAGACCATCGGTCTGCCGGCCATCCCGATCTACATGGTGGTCGGACTCGTCGCGAGTCCGAACACGCCGTGGTTCGGGCTGAGCGTCGAGTCCCACACGATCGAGCTCATCGCGACGTTCGGGCTCATCCTGCTGCTGTTCAACCTCGGGCTCGAGTTCGACCAAGAGGAGTTCTACGGCAACGCCGGCAAGCTCCTGGTGTCGGGCGGCACCTACGTCGTCATCAACATGGGCGTCGGGTTCGCCTTCGGGTTCTCGCTCGGCTGGGGCACCCGTGAAGCCCTGATCATCGCGGGCATGACGGCGACGTCCTCGAGCGCCATCGTGACGAAGCTCCTCATCGAGCTCCGGCGCCTGGCGAACGACGAGACCCCGATGATCCTCGGCGTCACCGTGATCGAGGACGTCTTCATCGCCGTCTACCTGGCGATCGTCTCCGTGGTGCTGTCCGGCGACACCAACGTCTGGGCCGTCGTCGGCAAGCTGGCACTCGCGTTCGGGTTCCTCATCGTGATGTTCACGCTCGCGCGCTTCGCGGGCAAGTGGGTCTCGAAGATCTTCGCCACCCGTGACGACGAGCTGTTCACGGTGCTGTTCTTCGGACTCGCGGTCATGTTCGGCGGCATCGGCGACCTGCTCGGCGTGACCGACGCCATCGGTGCCTTCGTCATCGGCCTGCTCTGCGGAGCGACCCGGTACCGCGACCGCATCGAACAGCTCGCCCTGCCGATGCGCGACGTCTTCGCCGCGTTCTTCTTCGTCAACTTCGGGCTCGGCCTCGACCTGTCGACCTTCGGCGAGGTGCTCTGGCCCGTCCTCGGCGCCATCGGCATGACGGTCGTGCTCAACGCGGTCGCCGGCCAGATCGTCGCGCGGATGAACGGCTTCAACGTCCAGCAGGGCATCAACACCGCCGTCATCCTGGTGAACCGTGGCGAGTTCGCGCTGATCCTCGCGACGCTGTCGGCTGCCGCCGGGCTGGAGGCGCGGATCACCGCCTTCGCGGGCCTCTACGTCCTCTGCATGGCCGTCCTCGGGCCGCTGCTCGCGGTGAACTCGGACCGGATCGGCCGCCTCGTGGTGCGCCCGGGTCGGCTCATCCGCCTGCGCGGACGCCTGGGCGGCCGACGTGCCGTCGCCGCGGCAGCCGCCGCCGAGAGCGCCGAAGCGGCCGAGGCCGAGGCGGACGCCAGCGCCGCGGCACGGAAGGCCGAGCGGGACCGCCAGTTCGCCGAGGAGTTCGCGCTCGTCGAGGCTGCTGGCAGGGACGAGCGAGACAATGAGGGGTCCGAGCCGACGTCCGCCCCCGTGACGTCGCCGGTCGAGATCCCCGCCGAGCGCCCCGAGCGCCCGGTCCGACAGCGCGATCCGGAGTACTGATACAGATGTGGGCCGTTGCCCGACGACCGAGGTGGATCGCGCTGCTGTTGCTGGCGCTCGTGCTGGCGGCGGTGTTCGCCGGGCTGGGCAAGTGGCAGCTGGAACGGTCGATCGCCAACGGCAAACCCCTGCCGGCGACCACCGAGACCCGCCGCACGCTCGAGGCGGTCACCACTCCCGAGCGCCCCGTCAGCGAGAGCCTCGCCGGGCAGAGGGTCACCGTCACCGGGACCTTCGTCGCCGACGACACCACCGTCCTGACCGGCCGCACCGGGGGTGGGAAGTACCAGACCGTCGGGCACCTGGTGGACTCGGACGGTGGGGCGAGCCTCCCGGTCGTCATCGGGTGGTCCGACCAGCGGTCGGCCGCCATCGCCGGGGGCGAGCGCCTGGCGGACGGGCAGACGCTCACGATCCAGGGTCGCTACTACCCGGCCGAGTCGCCCGACCAGGACGCCTACAAGAAGGGCGAGTACTCCGCCGTCGCGCCCGCCCGGTTCGTGAACACCTGGCAGGCCTTCGACGACCGCATGTACCTCGGGTACGTCGTCGCCGACGGCGCCACCGCGAAGGCCGCCGACCTCGGCACCATCGCCGACCGTGCACCGTCGCGCGAGGTCCAGTTCGACTGGCTCAACCTGTTCTACGCGATCGAGTGGGTCGTGTTCGCCGGCTTCGCCGTGTTCCTCTGGTACCGGTTCGTGAAGGACGCCTGGGAGCGCGAGCAGGAAGAGGAGCGCGAGGCAGCGCTCGCCACCGAAGCCGACGCGCTCCGACGGTAGGATTGCCGGCATGGCCCTGACCGTCCGAACCCGTGACATCCCCAAGATCCCGGGGGCGGTGAAGTGGTACCGCGTCTCGGCGTACATCACCGGTGTGCTGCTGCTCGCCCTGGTGGTCGAGGTCATCATCAAGTACACGCCGCTGCAGCTCGAGATGCAGCTCGGCAACGGTCCGTTCTTCGTGCCCAACGGCACGGCGGGCGAGACCCCGGGCACGTTCAACCTGTCGATCGCGATCCTCATCGCCCACGGCTGGCTGTACGTGCTCTACCTGTTCACTGACTTCCGTCTGTGGAGCATCATGCGCTGGAGGCCGTCGCGCTTCCTGCTCATCGCCCTCGGGGGCATCATCCCGTTCATGTCCTTCGTGGTCGAACACCGCATGCAGCAGCAGGCCATGGACACCTACCACGAGCTGATCGCTGCCCAGCAGCGTGAGAAGGAGGCCGCTCGGTGAGCGAGACCGAACAGCGTCCCGTCCTCGTCGTCGACTTCGGGGCCCAGTACGCGCAGCTCATCGCGCGTCGGGTCCGTGAAGCGAACGTCTACAGCGAGATCGTGCCGCACTCCATCACCGCGGACGAGATCCGCGCCAAGGACCCGGCGGCCATCGTGCTGTCCGGTGGTCCGTCGTCCGTGTACGAAGAAGGCGCGCCGTCCCTCGACGGTGACATCCTCGACCTCGGCGTCCCCGTGCTCGGCATCTGCTACGGCTTCCAGGCCATGGCGACCGCCCTCGGTGGCGAGGTCGCGAACACCGGTCTGCGCGAGTACGGCGCCACCGACGTGACCCTCGCCCCCGGCACCAGCACCCTGCTCGGCGACCAGCCGGCGGACCAGGTGACGTGGATGTCGCACGGCGACTCCGTGGCCAAGGCCCCGGCAGGCTTCGAGGTGCTCGCCTCGAGCGCATCGACGCCCGTCGCGGCGTTCGCGTCCGACGAGCGCAAGCTCTACGGCGTGCAGTGGCACCCCGAGGTCAAGCACTCCGTGTACGGCCAGGCCGTGCTCGAGAACTTCCTGCACCGTGCCGCGGGCCTGCCCGGCGACTGGAACTCCAGCAACGTCATCGAGGAGCAGGTCGCCCGCATCCGCGAGCAGGTCGGCTCCGCACGGGTCATCGCCGGGCTCTCCGGTGGTGTCGACTCCGCCGTCGCCGCAGCCCTGGTGCACAAGGCCGTCGGCGACCAGCTCACCTGCGTCTTCGTCGACCACGGGCTCCTGCGTGCCGACGAGCGCAAGCAGGTGGAAGAGGACTACGTCGCCTCCACCGGTGTCCGGCTCATCACGATCGACGCCGAGCAGCAGTTCCTCGACGCCCTCGCCGGCGTGAGCGACCCCGAGCAGAAGCGCAAGATCATCGGGCGCGAGTTCATCCGCACGTTCGAGGGCGCGGCCGAGGCACTCGTGCTCGAGGCTCGCGGTGACGACGAGGCCGGCGAGGTCAAGTTCCTCGTGCAGGGCACGCTCTACCCCGACGTCGTCGAGTCCGGCGGCGGAGCGGGCACCGCGAACATCAAGTCGCACCACAACGTCGGCGGCCTGCCCGAGGACATGACGTTCGAGCTCGTCGAGCCCCTGCGCACCCTGTTCAAGGACGAGGTCCGTGCGGTCGGCCGCGAACTCGGGCTGCCCGAGGTCATCGTCGGTCGCCAGCCGTTCCCCGGCCCGGGCCTGGGCATCCGCATCGTCGGCGAGGTCACGAAGGAGCGGCTCGAACTGCTCCGTGCCGCTGACAAGATCGCGCGCGAAGAGCTCACCGCGGCCGGCCTCGACCAGGAGATCTGGCAGTGCCCGGTCGTGCTGCTCGCCGACGTCCGCTCCGTGGGCGTGCAGGGCGACGGCCGGACCTACGGGCACCCGATCGTGCTCCGTCCGGTCTCGTCCGAGGACGCCATGACCGCCGACTGGACGCGTCTGCCGTACGACACCCTCGCGAAGATCTCGAACCGCATCACGAACGAGGTGCCCGACGTGAACCGGGTCGTGCTCGACGTCACGTCGAAGCCGCCGGGGACGATCGAGTGGGAGTAGGGCTCCCCTGAGCAACGGAAGGCCCGGTACGCGTCACGCGTGCCGGGCCTTCGTGCGTCCGGGGGCGGCGCTGCCGGGCGCAGTGCGGTCCTGGTGTCCGTCGAGCGGTCACAACACCCCGCGGGCCCGATGCCGAGCGGTCAGGAAGTGTCGGCTGGCCGCGGCCCAGGCGACACTTCGTGACCAGTCGGCGGGCGTTGGCGGGGTGTTGTGACCAATGGGGCCACCCCGCCGCCGCTCCCGCCAGCACCGCCGGCCCGGGAACGACGAAGGGCCCCGGCAGCGCCGGGGCCCTTCGCGTGTGCGGTGGTACTAGTTGCGCGAGCTGCTCGCGATGATGGCGAGGATGCGCAGGATCTCGAGGTACAGCCAGACGAGCGTCACGATGAGGCCGAACGCTGCGGTCCAGGCGTAGATGCGGGGCGCGCCGCGCTCGACACCGGTCTTGATCTGGTCGAAGTCGAGGATCAGCGAGTACGCGGCCATCAGCACGACGAACACGCCGATGAGCACGCCGAGCGGGATGCCGAAGAGCGTCACGCCCATCAGGCCGAACGCGCTCTGCGTCACGCCGGTCCACATCAGGACCAGGTTCACGAGGGAGAACGCCATGTACCCGACCATCGCGATCAGGAAGAAGCGCGTGGCCTTGGGGGTCGCGCGGACCTTGCCCGAGCGGAACAGGAGCAGGGTGACGAAGAACACACCGAGCGTGCCGAACACGGCCTGGGGCACGATGCCCTCGAACGCGGTGTTGTAGAACCCGGAGATACCGCCGACGAACAGCCCCTCGAAGAACGCGTACGTCAGGATCAGACCCGGCGACGGCTTCTTCTTGAAGGTGTTGACGAGCGCCAGGACGAACCCGACGAGTGCGCCGACGATCCAGACGACCGGGGGCAGGTTCCAACCGGCCACCGCGCCGACGACGAGCACGCCGAACGCGAGCAGCGTCTTGACGATGGTGTCTTCGTACGACATGCGGTCGGTGTCCACCGGGGACGCAGTCGGGCGGTCGTACATGTACTGCAGCTGCTCGGGGGTCATGCCGCCCTGGGCCTGCTGCGGGGTCTGTCCCCAGCCGGCCTGCTGCTGACCAGCACCGCGCCCGCCCCAGGTGTTTGCCCCCTGTGCGTTGAAGGCGGGGGACTGGTCGAAACCGGGCTTGAAGGCCATGGTGTCCTCTTCCTAGGAGATTCGAGTCCTCTCAGCCTAGGGGCGCTCGGTCGCGGAAGGCTGAGGATTCGCGGCGAGCGGACGCGGCCCAGCGGGCCCCGACGAGGGAAGCCTAGGGTCGCCCGCTGCACGCGCGCCCCGAGGACGTCGAGAGTCCGCCGTCGAGCCCGTCGAGCCCGTCGAGCCCGTCGAGCCGGCCCGTCCGGACGGCAGCGCCGGGTAGAGCCAGGTGACGAGCGCGACCGAGATCGTCATGAGCAGGAACCACGCCACGATCTTCGTCGGCGCCACCGGCTGCCACACCGCGAGCTGTGCCGGGTAGCTCCACGCCCCGGCCCAGGTCGCGACGTTCTCGGCTGCCCAGATGAACACCGCGACGAGGCCCATCGCGACGAGCACGGGCATCCGCAGTGTCGCCCGGTGGATCCGGACGTGCATGGTCGTGCGGGCGAAGAGCAGCAGCACGAGCGCGAGGAGCAGGTACCGGGCGTCGGCGACGAAGTGGTGACCGAAGAAGTTCAGGTAGATCCCGCACGCCACGACCGCCAGCAGCCACTGCCGCGGGTACCGGTCGAACCGCAGGTCGAACAGCCGGTACACCCTGACCATGTACGACCCGACGGCGCCGTACATGAAGCCCGAGAACAGCGGTACCCCGGCGACGACGAACAGTCCTCCGGGCTCGTAGGTCCACGAGCCCATGTGGGTCTTGAACACCTCCATCGCGGTGCCGACGACGTGGAACAGCAGCACGACGCGGAGTTCGCGGACGGTCTCGAGCCCGAACACGAGCATGCCGACCTGCAGCAGCACGGCCGCGATCGTCAGCACGTCGTTCCGCATCGCCGCCGGCACGGTCAGGTGCACCACGGCCATGGTCGTGAGCAGCAGCGCCCCGAACGCGCACGCCCAGGCCTGCTTCGCGCCGAACACCAGGAACTCGGTGACGAACACACGGACGGGCCGGTGCGGTTGGTGCCCGGCGTCGAGCAAACGGCGTGCGGCCCGGTCGATCCGGGCCTCGACGGCGGTGGAGAGCGAACGGACGGTCATGCGGTGATGCTCCGCGTCGCCGCTGGGAACAGCGGCGCTCGGAGCGACGGGTGTGTCCCCAGACACAGGCGCCCGCTGGTCACCCGCGGCAAGTAGGGTCGCGCCATGACCCTCGTGATCGCCCACCGCGGTGCGTCCGGCTACCGTCCCGAGCACTCGCGGAGCGCGTACGACCTCGCGATCGAACTCGGCGCCGACGCGATCGAACCGGACCTGGTGCCCACGAAGGACGGCGTGCTGGTGCTCCGGCACGAGAACGAGGTCTCGGGCACCACGGACGTCGCCGACCACCCCGAGTTCCGGCACCTGCGCACGACGAAGACCGTCGACGGCCAGACCCTGACCGGCTGGTTCACCGAGGACTTCACGTGGGCCGAGCTGCAGACGCTCCGCACCCGCGAGCGCCTGCCGGTGCTCCGCCCGGGATCCGCCGAGCACGACGGTGTGCAGCCGATCCTGCGGCTCGTCGACCTGCTCGCCGTCCTCGATGCCGCACCCCGCCCGGTCGGGCTCGTCGCCGAGGTCAAGCACGCCGCGTACTTCGACCGCGCCGGGTTCCCGATGGGTGAACTCGTCGACGCCGCGCTCGGCGAGGCCGGGTGGCGGCGGGACGAGCGGCTCACGGTGGAGAGCTTCGAGAAGGGCGTGCTGCGCGACCTGCGCGAGCGGGGGACCGGTGGTCGACTCGTGTACCTCCAGGAGGCCCGTGGCAGTGCCGCGGACGAGCTCGCGTCCCACGGATCGCTCGCCCCCACCTACGCCGCCGAGCGCTCCGAGGACGCGCTCGCGTCGTTCGCGACCGAGTTCCACGGCATCAGCGTCGACCTCGGCACCCTGATGGCCGGCGTCGACAGCGTCGCGCTCGACGACCCGACGCCGGTGCGCAGCGCGATCGTCGACCGCGCCCACGCCGCGGGGCTCGCGGTGTACACGTGGACCCTCCGGCCGGAGAACCGGTTCCTGCCGTCGCCGTTGCGTCGTGGTGGCGACGTCGCGGCGTTCGGCGACTGGGAGCGGTGGTTCACGTCCGTGATCCGCACCGGACTCGACGGGGTGTTCGCCGACCACCCTGACCTGGCGGTGCTCGCCCGGTCCGCTGTCGGGGGTCCCGCCTAGACTGTCCCGGACATGACGATCGTGCTCGACCCCTTCGAATCGACGCCCGAACCGGGCGCCGGTGCCCGCGCGTACGAAGACCCGTTCACCGCGGGTCTGAACCCCCAGCAGAAGGAAGCCGTCGAGTACCGCGGCGAGTCCCTGCTGATCGTGGCCGGTGCCGGTTCCGGCAAGACGAGCGTGCTGACCCGCCGCATCGCGCTGCTGCTCGCCAACCGCGAAGCCTGGCCGTCGCAGATCCTGGCGATCACGTTCACGAACAAGGCCGCGGCCGAGATGCGCGAGCGCGTCCGGGCCCTGGTCGGTGGCGAGGCCGAGGGGATGTGGATCTCCACGTTCCACTCGGCGTGCGTGCGCATCCTGCGGCGCGAAGCCGAGCGGTTCGGGTTCCCGCAGTCGTTCACGATCTACGACTCCGCCGACTCCAAGGCGCTGCTGAAGCGGATCATCAAGGAGCTCGAGGCCGACTCCCTCGGGCTGACCGTCGGCGCCGCGGCGTCGAAGATCTCGAAGCTCAAGAACGAGCTGCAGGACATCGACACCTACGCGCGCAACATCAACGTGAACGACCCGCAAGAGGTCATGTTCACCGAGGTGTTCCGGCGCTACACGAACGAACTCCGCCGGGCGAACGCGTTCGACTTCGACGACCTCATCGGCCAGACGGTGTTCCTGTTCCGGGCCTTCCCGGACGTCGCTGCCCTGTACCAGCGCCGCTTCCGGTACATCCTGGTCGACGAGTACCAGGACACGAACCACGCCCAGTACGCCCTGATCCGTGAGCTCACCCGCCCGGTGCCGGTCGAGCAGGTCGACAAGCTCGAGGACTCCGGCCAGCACGTCGCCCGGATGCGGGAGACCGACGGGTCGATCGCCCCCGCGTCCCTGACGGTGGTCGGCGACTCCGACCAGTCGATCTACGCGTTCCGCGGGGCGGACATCCGCAACATCGTCGAGTTCGAGCGGGACTTCCCGAACTCCAAGACGATCCTGCTCGAGCAGAACTACCGCTCGACGCAGAACATCCTCGACGCGGCGAACGCCGTCATCGCGAACAACTTCGACCGCCAGGCGAAGAGCCTGTTCACCGACGTCGGTGCCGGCGAGAAGATCGTCGGCTTCACCGGGTACACCGGCCACGACGAGGCGCAGTTCGTCGCCGACGAGATCCAGCGCCTGCGTGAAGACGGCATGGACTACCGCGACATGGCGGTGTTCTACCGGACCAACTCGCAGACCCGTGCGCTCGAGGAGATCTTCATCCGTGCGGCGATCCCGTACCGGGTGCTCGGCGGCACGAAGTTCTACGAGCGCGCCGAGATCAAGGACGCCATGGCGTACCTGATCACCGTCGCCAACCCGGCCGACCCGATGGCCCTGCGCCGCATCCTCAACGTGCCCAAGCGCGGCATCGGCTCGGTCACCGAGACCACGCTGCAGCGCTACGCCGACGAGCACGAGACCACGATGCGCGACGCCCTGCGGCACGCGGGCGAGCTCGGGTTCGGGCCGAAGGTGCGGAACGCCATCACCGAGTTCGCGGCGCTGCTCGACTCCGTGTCCGAGAAGGCCCCGACGCAGCCGGTGGTCGACACCCTGACGCAGCTGCTCGACGGCTCCGGGCTGCTCGACAACCTGCGGAAGTCGCCCGACGCGCAGGACGCAGCCCGTGCCGACAACATCGACGAGCTCGTGGCCGTGACGCGTGAGTTCCAGAAGAACAACCCCGAGGGCACGCTGTCGGACTTCCTGACCGAGGTCTCGCTGGTCGCCGCGGCGGACGAGCTCGACGACTCTTCGGGAACGGTGTCGCTGATGACGCTGCACACCGCGAAGGGCTTGGAGTACGACGCGGTGTTCCTGACCGGCGTCGAGGAAGACCTGCTTCCGCACCGGATGTCCGCCAACGAACCCGGCGGGCCGTCGGAAGAGCGCCGGCTGTTCTACGTGGGCATCACCCGCGCCAAGAAGGTCCTGTTCCTGTCCCTCGCGATGACCCGCGCCCAGTTCGGCGACGTGAACGTGGCGATGCCCTCGCGCTTCCTGCAGGAGATCCCCGAGGGGCTCATCGAGTGGAAGCAGTCCCCGGGCATGGCGAACAGCCGTGGTGGCACGCAGCCCCGCGCCCTGAACGCCAAGCGCGACGGCGGCTTCGGCGGCGGCGGCGGTGGCGGTGGCTACCGCGGTGGTGGCGGCTGGGGCGGCGGCTCGTACGACCGCGCAGCGGCGGCCTCGAAGACCCGCCCGAAGACCGAGTGGGCGAACCGGGTGTCCGGGCAGGTGCGCGACAACGGCGACATGGAACTCGTCGCCGGCGACCGCATCAAGCACGTCGACTTCGGTGAGGGCACGGTGTCCGCGGTGACGGGTCAGGGTGCCAAGCGCATCGCCGAGATCGCGTTCGACTCAGCGGGCCGCAAGAAGCTCCTCATCAAGATCGCCCCGATCGAGAAGCTGTAGGAGCTCTCACCGGTCCACACCGAACCGGCAGCCGCGGCCGGTCCGGAGTTCACGGAACGGAGCCGGGCGTTCCCCTGTGATCGGCAGCACCCCGGCCGTCGCGGATGATGACCGCGACGCCCGCTGCGGCCCGCACACCCCGGTCATCCTCACGACGCACGCCCTCGTCTCGCCGGGCGGGGATGCCTGGCCCGTCCGGCAGACGAGCGTCTGACACGCACGGCCGGACAGGCACCCCTCGTTCGGGTGGCACGATCACGGTTTGTGAGGTTAGCCTTACCTAACGTGACACCTCCCATCGAACTCCTGACCACCGCCACCGCCGAGCGCTACCGCTCCGCCGTGACGTCCACGGTGGACCGCCTGGCCGACCGCTTCGCCGCCGCCGACCGTCCGACGACCGACACCGCTCCCGAGGTCCTCCGGGCCCGGGTGCAGGACGTCGACCTCGACGCCGAACCCCTCGGGACGGACCGTGCACTCGCCGAACTCGACGAGCTGTTCGTCCGCGAGGCCGTCTGGTTCCACGACCCGGCGTACCTCGCGCACCTGAACTGCCCGGTCGCGCTGCCCGCGGTCGCCGCCGAGTCGGTCCTGGCCGCCGTGAACCCGTCGGTCGACACCTGGGACCAGTCCCGTATCGGCACCGAGATCGAGCGGCACGTCGTCGCCTGGCTCGCCGGTCGGATCGGGTTCGCCGCGGGGGACGGCGTCTTCACCTCGGGCGGCTCGCAGTCGAACCTGCAGGCCCTGCTGCTGGCGCGCGAGGCCCTCGGCACCAGCGGCACCGTGTTCACGACCGCGGAGACCCACTTCAGCATCGCGAAGTCGGCGCGGCTGCTCGGGCTCGAGGCCGTGGTCGCCGTCGCCACCGACCACGCCGGCCGGATGGTGCCGGCCGCCCTCGCGGAGGCGATCGCCGCCGCCCGCGCAGCCGGGCAGACGCCGATGGCCGTCGTCGCCACCGCCGGCACCACCGACCGCGGGGTGATCGACCCGCTCGAGCCGATCGCGGACGTCTGTGACCTCGAGGGAGTCTGGCTGCACGTCGACGCCGCGTACGGCTGCGGGCTGCTCGTGTCCCCGACCCGCCGGCACCTGCTCGACGGCGTCGAACGGGCCCGGAGCGTGACCGCCGACCTGCACAAGTCGTTCTTCCAGCCGGTGTCGTCGAGCGCCCTGCTCGTGCAGCGCCCGGAGGACCTGCGCCGCACCGCCTGGTACGCCGACTACCTGAACCCCGAGGACGCCGCCGAGCCGAACCAGGTCGACAAGTCGCTGCAGACCACCCGCCGGTTCGACGCCCTGAAGCTCTGGGCGACCCTGCGGGCGACCGGTGCCGACGCGATCGGGGCCGCGTTCGACGCCGTCATCGACCTCGCCGTGACCACCCACCGGATCGTCGAGGAGCACCCCGACCTGGTGCTCGTCGCGCCGACGCAGCTCAGCACGGTGCTGTTCCGCTGGCAGCCCGCCGGCATGACGGACGAGGCCGCCGACGCGCTGGTCGCCCCGATCCGCTCGGCCCTGCTCGCCGAGGGCCGGGTGCTGATCGCCAAGACGGTCATCGACGGCCGGCCGTGCAACAAGCTCACGCTGCTCAACCCGGAGACGACGCCGGAGCAGATGCGCGCGTCGCTGGAGCACGTCGTCGCGACGGCCGCCCGGGTGCGCGCAGCCACCACTGAGACCGAGGGAGCGACCCGATGACCGCCGACCGCACCACGGACCGCGCAACCACCGCCGACCCCGTCGTGCACGACGTCGTCGGCATCGGCATCGGCCCGTTCAACCTCGGCCTCGCCTGTCTGACGGACCCGATCGCCGACCTCGACGCGGTGTTCCTCGACGCCGCCGACGGCTTCGCCTGGCACCACGGCATGATGCTGGACGACGCCACGATCCAGGTGCCGTTCCTCGCCGACCTGGTGACGATGGCCGACCCGACCTCGCCGTTCTCGTTCCTCGCCTGGCTCAAGGACACCGGGCGCCTGTACCCGTTCTACATCCGCGAGGACTTCCACCCCCTGCGCAGCGAGTACGACGCCTACTGCCGCTGGGCCGCCGACCGGCTCGACACCCTGCGGTGGGGCCGCCGGGTGACCGCCGTCGAGCACGACCCGGTCGCCGACACGTTCACGGTGCACGCCGAGACCGATCAGGGTCCCGAGACGTACCGCGCACACCACGTCGTCGTGGGCATCGGGACCGAGCCGTCCGTGCCCGCCCCGCTGCGCGGGATCGGCGGGCCGGCCGTCCACTCCGCCGAGTTCCTGCCGAACCGCGACGCCCTGCGCGACGCCGGGTCCATCGCCGTCGTCGGCAGCGGGCAGTCCGCCGCCGAGGTCTACCGCGAACTGCTCGAGGACATCCGGCAGGACGGCTACCGCCTCGACTGGATCACTCGCTCGCCCCGGTTCTTCCCGATGGAGGACACCAAGCTCACCCTCGAGATGACGAGCCCGGAGTACACGGACCACTTCCACGGGCTGCCCGAAGCCGTCCGCGACCGCCTCGGGCGCGAGCAGCGTGGCCTGTACAAGGGCATTAGCGCCGACCTGGTCGACGACCTGTACGACCAGCTCTACCGGATCAGTGCGCGCGGGCCGGTCCCGACGACGCTCCGGACCGAGACGAGCGTCGTCGACGCCGCCTGGCTTGCCGACCGCGGCGCGTACCGGCTGACGCTCCGGCACGAGCAGCTCGACCAGACGTACGAGCACGAGGTCGAGCAGCTGGTGCTGGCCACCGGGTACACCCCGCGGGTCCCGCGGTTCCTCGACCCGGTCGAGCACCTCGTCGCCCGCGACTCCCGCGGTCGCCTGGCCGTCGCCCGCGACCACCACGTCGACACCCTGGGCGGACGCATCTGGGTGCAGAACGCCGAGGAGCACACGCACGGCCTGACCGCGCCCGACCTCGGCATGGGTGCGTGGCGGAACGCGTCGATCATCCGGTCCGTCACGGGTCGCCCCGTGTACGGCCTGGAGGCCCGGATCGCCTTCCAGGAGTTCGGCCTGCCCGCCTCGGAGCCGTCCACCGCCCGCCCCGGCGCCGCGGAGCGCGCGCCGGCCCGGCCCGCGTCCGAGCGTGCGGAGGTGTCCGCATGAGCGCCGTCGTCGACAGCACCGGTGTGACGGGCAGCGATGGCACGGGCACTGCGACGGTCGACGCGCACGGGGCGACCGCGCCCGGGGGAGCCGAGCCGGGCCTCCTGACCGTCGAACCCGTGGACCCGGAACGGGACGCCGCCGTCGTGCAGTCGTGGCTCACCCACCCGGCGTCGTCGTGGTGGGAGATGGGCGACCTCGACGTGGACGGCGTGCGCGCCTACCTGGCCGGAGTGCAGGCGGACCCCGCGCAGGCAGCGTGGCTCGGCCGCCGGAACGGCGAACCGTGCTTCCTGGCGGAGACCTACGACCCCTCCGCCGTCCTGCTCACCGACGTGTGGGCGGCCGAACCCGGCGACGTCGGCATGCACCTGCTCGTCGCGCCGGTGCCCGTCGAGGGTCGTGTCCACGGCCTGACCAGCGCGGTGATGCGTGCCGTCGTCGAGCACTGCCGGGACGCCCTCGGCGCGCGCCGGGTCGTCGTCGAACCGGACGTGCGGAACACCGCCGTCCAGGCGAAGAACGCCGAGGTCGGGTTCCGCGCGCTGCGCCAGGTGGACGTCGACGGCAAACGGGCCCTGCTGTCGGTGCTCGACACCGACCGGATCGGCGAGACCGACGACGACGGGCCGGCCGCACACCTGCGACCCGAGCACCTGGAACCCGCCGAACGGCACCTCGTCGCGAAGGCGATCGCGGAGTTCACCCACGAACGGCTGATCGCACCCGTGCCCGACGGGGACGGGTGGCGGCTCGACGCGGGGGAGTCGACCTACCGGTTCCGCGCACGGCAGCACGTGCTCGAGCACTGGTCGGTGGACGAGGCCTCGCTGACGCGGACCCGTGCGGGGGTGCCGGCACCGCTCAGCGCGCAGGAGCTCGTGCTCGAACTGCGCGCGGTGCTCGGGATCCCCGACGAACTGCTCGGCACGTACCTGGAGGAGATCGCGTCGACGCTGGCGAGTGCTGCGGCGAAGCACCGGCGGGGCGGTCCGTCGGCTGCGCAGTCGGCGCGGGCGCGGTCCGGGGGATCCGTCGACGCCGCTGTTGCCTCCTTCCAGGACGTCGAGTCGGCGATGACCGAGGGACACCCGGCGTTCGTCGCCGCCAACGGCCGGATCGGGTTCGGGCTCGACGAGTACCGGGCGTTCGCGCCGGAGTCCGGCGGCCGGTTCCGGTACCGGTGGCTCGCCGCTCGACGCGAGCACACACACCTGGCGCTCGCCGCGGACCGGACCGAGCAGGCGCACTGGGAGTCAGAGCTGTCGCCGGCTGTCGTGGCCGGGTTCCGTGCCACGCTGGAGCGTCGCGGGCTCGACCCCGACGACTACGTGTGGCTTCCCGTGCACCCGTGGCAGTGGCAGCACCGGATCGCCGTGACCTTCGCACCCGACCTGGGCCGACAGGACCTGGTCGACCTGGGCGAGGGACCCGACGAGTACCAGCCGCAGCAGTCCATCCGCACCGCGTTCAACCGCACCGAGCCGGCACGGTCGTACGTGAAGACGGCGCTCGCCGTGCAGAACATGGGGTTCCTGCGGGGGATGTCCCCCGCGTACATGCGGAACACGCCGGCCGTGAACGACTGGGTCGAGTCGATCGTCTCCGCCGACCCCACGCTCGCCGCTGTCGGGTTCTCGGTGCTCCGGGAGCACGCCGCCATCGGCTACACGGGGGACGCCTACCACCGGGTCGACGTGTCCTCACCGCAGCGCAAGATGCTCGCGGCGCTGTGGCGGGAGAGCCCGCTGCCGCGGGTGACGGACGGCGAGCGACTGCTGACGATGGCGGCGCTGCTGCACCGGGACGCCTCGGGGAACGCCGTGGTCTCGGCGCTGATCGAGGCCTCCGGTCTGCCCGCCGACGTCTGGGTCCGGCGCTGGCTCGACGCCTACCTGCTGCCCGTCGTGCACTGCCTGACCGTGCACGACCTGGTGTTCATGCCGCACGGCGAGAACCTGGTGCTCGTCGTGCGCGACGGCGTCGTGGTCCGCGCCGTGATGAAGGACATCGGGGAAGAGGCCGCGGTGCTCGGGCGGCACGACGACCGCCCGGTACCCGCCGACATCGACCGGATCGTGCACCCGGTGCCCGACGACGAGGCCGCGCTCGCGGTGTTCACCGACGTGTTCGACGGTGTGCTGCGGTTCGTCGCCGCGATCCTCGACGACGACGAGGTGCTGCCGGAGTCCCGCTTCTGGCGGGTCGTGGGGGAGTGCATCGACGCCCACGCCGACGCGCACCCGGACCGCCGTCGTCCCCTGGACCTGCGCGTGCCGACGTTCGAGCACTCGTGCCTGAACCGGTTGCAGCTGCGGAACACCCTGTCGATGGTGGACCTGGCGGACCAGTCGGCGTCGCTCATCCGGGCGGGGGTGATGGCGAACCCGATCGGGCGGTAGGGGGCGGGGCCTCGGAGCCGCGCCGACTACGGCTGCAGGCGAGTGGCCGACCAGGCACCCTCGGCGAGTGCGTACTGCAGTCGTCGGTGCATCCGGTCACGGCTGCCGTGCCAGAACTCCACGATGTCGGGCTCGAGACGCCAGGCAACCCACCGTGCCGGCCGGGGGACGTCGTCGCCGGAGTCGTCGAGCAGGTCGTTCGCGTCGTCGATCAGGTCCTGCAGGGTCCGCGGCTCGAGCACGGCCGACTGGTCCGCGATGGCCGTCGCTGCACGGGACTTCGGGGAGCGGTCCGCGAACAGGGCATCGGACTCGGCGTCCGACAGCCGGACCACGTGGCCCTCGAACCGGAGCTGCTGCATCGTCTCGCGCCAGTACGCCTGCAGGGCCGCGTGCGGGTTCTCGGCGAGCTGCCGGCCCTTCGGGCTGTCCTCCGACGTCCCGAAGACCAGTCCGTCCGCCTCGATGCGCTTCACGTCGACCGTGCGAGCGGACACGCGGCCGTCGGCCCCGGCCGTGGCGAGGGTCATCGACAACGGCTCGGAGACCTGTCGGTCCTTCGCCGCGGACAGCCACTCGCGAGCGAGGTCGAGCGGAGACGCCGGCGGGCTGTCGAACTCGGGCAGGTGCAGGGAGTCGTCACCGGAGAGCGGGGCAGAGGACATGCACCCACCCAACCGTGCGCCGGCGGTCGGCGCTCAGGGAGTCCGGCGGTGACGCACCGAACGGGTCACGTGACGTGTCGCCCCGCGGTCCGCCGCATCGCCCGCAGCAGCAGCGGACCCGGCAGTCGCAGCAGCGCCCTCGGCACCAGCGCCCGCACCCCGGCCACCACCCGGACGGTGCGCCGGAAGCGCCGTTCCTCCCGCGGCCCCCACGCGAAGCCGTACGCCGTGCGCACCCGTTCCGGCAGCATCCCCACGGTCACGACGCGGACGAGGGGCATCGCCGCCCGCACCCACAGCGGCGCGAACCGCGGGTGCAGCAGGTCACGGACGACCCCGCGGGCGTCGTCGGTGACCTCGAGCCCCTCCAGCGTCCGCTGCCAGTACCGGTCGAACGCCGCCACCGAGGTCGGCCAACGCTCCTGCGGCACCCGCAGCGCGGTCGCGATCGGGGCGTAGGCGGCGAGGACCTGCTCGGCGCGGGCCGCGGAGACGCGTGTGCCGAACAGCTCGTGCGCCCGCCGGGCGGAGTCGAACAGGGTCGCGGCCACCCAGAGCTGCCGGTCGACGTCGTCGGCGCCGGCGACGGGCCGGTGCGCACGGTTGACGAAGCCGGCAGCGGTCGCCGAGTCGGTCTCCGTGCCGATGACGACGGCGTAGACGAACATCAGAGTGTGGGCGAGCCGCTGCTGGGGTCGCCGGGCGAAGTCCGAGTGCCGTCGGACACCGGCCGCGACGACCGGGTCGGCGATCTGCAGCAGGATGGCGCGGCCGCCCGCGGCCACGGGTGTGCTGTCGGCGAGGAACCGACGCAGGTGACGGTCGTGGACGCGCCCAGCAGGCGGACGGGAGGCACGGCGCGGGTCGTGCGTCGCGCCTCCAGGCCCTGGGGTGCTCACGCTGCACCCCGTCGGCGTCGCGCCCACAGGACGGGCCGCAGGTCCACGGCGATCGCCGCGAGGAGCGCGACTGCGCCGACGACCAGGGCGACGAGTGCGGACGAGGCGTCGGCCGGTGCACCGGTCAGGGCGAGGAGCGTCACGACGAGCCAGATCGCGGGGAGCGGCCAGAGGCGGGTCGGCGATCCGGTGACGACCGCACCGACGACGCCGACGACGAGGAGCGGGACCCAGCGACCACCGGGCTCCGAGCGGGCGGCGAGGTGTGCCGCGGCGGCGATCAGGAGCATCACCGCCACCGCCAGCAGCCGCGCTGCCGAGGGCATGCTGCGGACGCTGGCACGGACTCGTCGGGACACGGCCCGATGCTACCGAGCCGTGTCCCGGGGGGCCTGATCAGCTCAGAGCGGCTTCGTGCCGAGGTCGTTGCCGAGGTCGGCGCGGTCCTCGTCCTGCTCGTTCTCGTGCTCCCACAGGTCGGGCGAGCCCTCGCGCGGGGAGCCACCGGTCGGACCGTCGTCGGAGCCGTCACCGGGTTGCGGCTCCACGGTCTCGCCGGCGACCGCGTCGTTCGTGACCGTCTGCAGGGACTCCTCGGCCTCGTCCGCCTCGTACGGGCCGACGTGCTCACGGTCGATGTCGTCGTCGCGACGCTGCTGGGACTCGAAGTCGTCGACGGGGCTGATGCCGGGGTCGCTCATGGTGGTTCCTTTCCGTTGCGGGCCTCCTGCCTACCCGTCGGCGCTTGGCGGCCGTCCGGTTTCGTGTCGTGTTCACCCGGACGTCACCTGCCGGTCACACCGCCACGGCAGCATCGCCGATGCTCGGGGGAGTGGAGCGCGGTCGCCGACGGGTGGTCGAGCGACCGCGCCTTCCCCGCCCGGGTCGTCCGGGCCGACGCGCTGGCCGCCTGCGCTTTCGTCCCTGGTCCGTTCAGACGCGTTCGAGCAGGTCGCGTTGCTCGACGTCGGCGAGTGCGAGGGTGCGGTAGCCGGCGGACTCGAAGAACACCGTGATGCGGTCCTCTTCCGTGCTCATCACCACGCCCGTGCCCCACTCCGCGTGCTCGACGCGCGCATCCGGCGGCCACGCTTCGTCGTTCGCACCGTCGGCGACGTGTGCAGAGGCGTCGCGGGCCGTGCCGGACGAGCAGGTGTCGCAGTTCCCGCACGGCTCCGGCAGCTCGTCGCCGAAGTAGCCGAGCAGGAACTGCCGGCGGCACCCGGTCGTCTCGGCGAGCTGGCGCATCATCGCGATGCGGGATTCCTCGACCCGTTCCCGTTCGGCGGCACGGTCGGCTGTGGCACGGGCAGCACGGTCGGCGTCCTGCGGGCCGTCCGGCACCCGGGAGACACCGTCGACGTCGTCGCGCAGGGCACCGGCGTCGAGCAGGGCGTTGAGTGCTCGACCGGCGGTGCGGGACGACAGACCAGAGGCCTCCACCAGTGCGGAGCGGGCGATCGAGCCGGTCGCCGGGACGGCATCGAACACGGCCCGGACCGAGGCCGGCCGCGGCGAGCCGGACGCGAAGAACGTGCGCAGGCCGAAGTCCTCGGCGCGGTAGTGCAGGGTGGCGCCCGCCGGTTCGGCATCCCGCCCGGCCCGTCCGATCTCCTGGTAGTAGGCGTCGATCGACTCGGGGACGTCGGCGTGCACGACGTACCGGACGTCGGGCTTGTCGATGCCCATGCCGAAGGCACTCGTCGCGACCACCACGTCGACGCCGCCGTCCAGGAACCCGGTGTGCACGGCCTCGCGCTCCGCCACCGGCATGCCGGCGTGGTACGGCTGCGCACGGCGACCGCGGGCGGCGAGGGCGTCGGCGTACTCCGTGGTCGCGGCGCGGGTGGCGACGTAGACGACCGTGGGCCCGTCGAGCTCGGCGACCTGGTCGACCACGGCCTGGCGCTTCTCGGCGTCCTCGGCGTGCCGGACCACCTCGAGCCGGATGCCGGGACGGTCGAACCCGGAGGCGAGCACGAACGGGTCGCGCATGCCGAGCCGCTCGACGATGTCGTCCCGCACCGGAGCGGAGCCCGTCGCGGTCAGGGCGAGCAGCGGCGGGCGGCCCAGGCGCTCCGCGACCTCGCCGAGCGCCAGGTAGTCCGGTCGGAAGTCGTGGCCCCAGGACGAGATGCAGTGCGCCTCGTCGACGGCGACCAGCGCGACCCCGGCATCGCGGAGGCGCTCGAGCACGTCGTCCTTCACCAGCTGCTCGGGGGCGAGGAACACGTACCCGACCTCGCCCGCGGCGACGGCGTCCCACGCATCGGCGACGTCCCGTGCCTTCTTCGTGGCGTTCAGGGCGACGGCGCGAGGGGCGTCGGGATGGTGCTCGAGCCCGACCACCTGGTCCTCCTGCAGCGCCACGAGCGGGGAGACGACCACGACGAGGCCGTCCAGCCCGAGACCGGCGACCTGGTAGATCGCGGACTTCCCCGATCCGGTGGGCATGACCGCCAGGGCGTCGCGGCGGTCGAGCACCGCGTCGATGACGGACTCCTGGTCGGGGCGGAGCGTCCAGCCGAAGACCTCGGTGGCACGGGTACGGAGTTCGGGTTGCACCGATCCACAGTGCCGAGCGGGACCTCGGGCCGGTCCCAGCGCTGCGCGCAGCGGCTCGTGCGGGTCGAGGCCGACCCGGGCCTGGTTCCCGTGCACCGGCCGTCCACCGAGCAGCGCTAGGCTGCGTGGCGGCCGTTGTCTCGACATCGAGCGACCCTCGATGTGGAGAGCGCGACCGGGAAACCGATGCCGATCGCACGAACCGTGCGGGAAGAAGAACAGCGTGGATCTTTTCGAGTATCAGGCCAGGGACCTCTTCGAGTCCTACGGCGTCCCCGTGTTGCAGGGGATCATCGCCGACACCCCCGAGCAGGCGAAGGCGGCGGCCGAGAAGATCGGTGGCGTCGTGGTCGTCAAGGCGCAGGTGAAGGTCGGCGGTCGCGGCAAGGCCGGCGGCGTGAAGGTCGCGAAGACCCCGGACGAGGCGTTCGAGCACGCGCAGGCGATCCTCGGCCTCGACATCAAGGGCCACACCGTCCAGCGCGTCATGGTCGCCCAGGGTGCCGACATCGCCGAGGAGTTCTACTTCTCCGTGCTGCTCGACCGGGCCAACCGCTCCTACCTCTCGCTGACCAGCGTCGAGGGCGGCATGGAGATCGAGCAGCTCGCCGTCGAGAAGCCCGAGGCGCTCGCCCGGGTCGAGGTCGACCCGCTGACGGGCATCGACAAGGCCGCCGCGCTCGAGATCGCCGCGCAGGCGAACTTCCCGGAGTCGCTCCGCGATCAGGTCGCCGACGTCTTCGTGAAGCTCTACGACGTCTACAAGGGCGAGGACGCGACCCTCGTCGAGGTGAACCCCCTCGTCCGCACCGGCGACGGCCAGATCCTGGCACTCGACGGCAAGGTGTCGCTCGACGAGAACGCCGACTTCCGGCACGAGGGCCACAAGCAGCTCGAGGACACCGCCAGCGAGGACCCGCTCGAGGCCAAGGCGAAGGCCCACGGGCTGAACTACGTCAAGCTCGACGGCCAGGTCGGCGTCATCGGCAACGGCGCGGGGCTCGTCATGTCGACCCTCGACGTCGTCGCCTACGCCGGTGAGCGCCACGGCGGCGTGAAGCCCGCCAACTTCCTCGACATCGGCGGCGGCGCCTCGGCCGAGGTCATGGCCAACGGCCTCGACGTCATCCTCGGCGACCCGCAGGTGAAGAGCGTGTTCGTGAACGTCTTCGGCGGCATCACCGCCTGCGACGCCGTCGCGAACGGCATCGTCGCCGCGCTCGGCATCCTCGGCGACGCGGCGACCAAGCCGCTCGTCGTGCGACTCGACGGCAACAACGTGGAAGAGGGTCGCCGGATCCTGGCGGAGGCAGCGCACCCGCTCGTCACCGTCGCCGCGACCATGGACGATGCGGCCGAGAAGGCCGCCGAACTCGCCGCCGCAGCGGCCTGAAGGGACTGACCATGTCGATCTTCCTCAACAAGGACTCCAAGGTCATCGTCCAGGGCATCACCGGTGGCGAGGGCACGAAGCACACCGCCCTGATGCTCAAGGCCGGCACGAACGTCGTCGGCGGTGTGAACGCCCGCAAGGCCGGAACCACCGTCACCCACGGCGACGTGTCGCTGCCGGTCTTCGGCTCGGTGCGCGAGGCCATCGACACCACCGGTGCCGACGTCTCGATCGTCTTCGTCCCGCCGGCGTTCGCGAAGGACGCCGTGACAGAGGCCATCGACGCCGAGATCCCGCTCGTCGTCGTCATCACCGAGGGCATCCCCGTGCAGGACTCGGCCGAGTTCTGGGCGCACGCCAAGGCGAAGGGCGGCACGACCCGGATCATCGGGCCGAACTGCCCCGGCATCATCACCCCGGGGGAGTCCCTCGTCGGCATCACCCCGGCGACGATCACCGGCAAGGGCCCGATCGGGCTCGTCTCGAAGTCCGGCACCCTGACCTACCAGATGATGTACGAGCTCCGTGACCTGGGCTTCTCGACCGCCATCGGCATCGGCGGCGACCCGGTCATCGGCACCACGCACATCGACGCGCTCGCCGCGTTCGAGGCCGACCCCAGCACCTCGGCCATCGTGATGATCGGCGAGATCGGTGGCGACGCGGAAGAGCGCGCCGCCGAGTTCATCAAGGCGCACGTCACCAAGCCGGTCGTCGGCTACGTCGCGGGCTTCACCGCTCCCGAGGGCAAGACGATGGGCCACGCCGGCGCGATCGTGTCCGGTTCGGCCGGCACCGCCGAGGCGAAGAAGCAGGCGCTCGAGGCCGCCGGCGTCAAGGTCGGCAAGACGCCGTCCGAGACCGCCGCGCTGCTGCGCGAGGTCGTCGCCGCTCGCTAGTGACCAGCGCCCGGCAGACGGTCGGGAGGAAGCCGGGAGGCTCGGTGCGGGTTCCGCGCCGAGCCTCCCGTCGTTCCGGCTGCGGCTCACGTATCCTCGCTGCGATGAACCGCCTGGGAACCGCTCTGCTCGCCGCGATCGAGGCGATCGTGACGGTCGGCGTCGGCATCGGGATCGCCCTCGTGCCCCTGACACTGCTCTGGGGGTTCGAGTACGGCCTGCAGGTCGACTGGGACGTGTTCTGGAAGGCCACCGGCAGCGTGTGGCTCGTCGGGCACGGCGTCGACGTCTCGTTCCTGCTCGGGTCCGCACTCGCCGAGAGCACCGGGGTCAGCGGCGCCGCTGACCCCATCCACGTGACCCTCGCGGCCCTCGGGTTCGCGGTCGTGACGGCCTGGCTCGGCGCCCGCGCCGGACGTCGGTTCGCCGAGACGGAGCACCGCACCACCGGGCTGCTGGTCGGGACCGCCGCCGTCGCGCTCCTCGGTCTGGCCGTCGCGCTGTCGTCGACCTCCGCCGCCACCCGCCCCACGCTCTGGCAGGCCGTGGTGCTGCCGGCGCTCTGGTTCGGGATCCCCGCACTCGCCGCCTCCGAGGTCTGCCGTCGTCGCCGTGACCTGCCCGCCGACGCCGGCACCCAGCGCGTCATCGACCTGGTGGACCGCATCCCCGCCGTGTGGCGGTCCGTCGCCGGGTTCGGCCTGCGCGCCGGGACCGCCGCGACCGCCGTGGTCGTCGGGGTGGCCGCGGTGCTGGTCGGTCTGCTGCTCTTCACCTCGTTCGCCGAGGTCATCACCCTGTACGAGCAGTCGCACGCCGGGGTCATCGGCGGCGTCGCGCTCACCGTCGGGCAGCTCGCGTTCCTGCCGGACTTCGTCGGGTGGGCGACCTCGTGGCTGATCGGCCCCGGGTTCGCCATCGGCACCGGGTCGAGCGTGTCCCCGATCGCCACGACCCTGGGCCCCATCCCCGGTCTGCCGGTCTTCGGCGCGTTGCCGACCTCCGGTCACACCTTCGGGCTCGTCTGGATCCTCGTGCCGGTCATCGCGGGGTTCGCGATCGGCGGCTCGATGCGACCGCGGTTGGTGCGGGCGCTGGGTGCCGCCGACTCCGCGCTGCACCGTGCACTCGGTGGTGTCGTCGCAGGACTCGTGGCCGGTGTGCTCACGGGGCTGATCGCCTGGGTGTCGTCCGGTTCGTTCGGCCCCGGGCGCCTGGCCGACGTCGGCCCGGACGCCCTGGCGGTCGGTGGGTTCGCCGCACTCGAGGTCGGCCTGCCGGCGATCATCGCCCTCGCCGCGGGCAGTGACCTGGTCCGGCTGCCGGAGAGCGGATGGACGCGGGAGCGCTGGACCGAGGCCGACGATCCCGACGATGACCGCGACACGGCGCGCGCCGGGGTCGACCTCGGCGAGGGTTCCCTGCTCGCCGCGCTCGACCAGGCCGGTGCCGGGCGCACCACCGACGTGCACCGCTTCGTGGTCGAGGAGTCCCACGACGGGTCGACCGGTGCACGGCCCCGCGCGACGACCGAACGCCCGACCGGGCCGGTCAGCAGCGAGCCCGTCCGCAGCGCGTCGATCGGCAGCGAGCCGGCCGAGACGGCACCCGCACAGCCCGCCTCCGCACCCGCACCCACGCCCGACGCACCGCGCGACCACGACACCGACCACGACGTCGAGCTCCCCGACTGGGCGAAGACCGATGCGGTGGCCGCTGACCGCCTGACCGCCGAGCCCGAACCGGAGCGCCGCAGTGCCGGGCGAGCAGCCCTGGGTGGCCTCCGCGACCGCCTGGCCGGTGCGGCCGAAGGTGTCCGAGGACGAGCCGGTGCACTCCGCGACCGCGTGACCGGCTCCGATGCCGAGCCCCAGCGCCCCGGCTCCGAGCGGCCCGCAGCGCCCGCCCCGGCAGCTGCACCCACCCCGGTACCGACCGACGCCCAGCCCGCGTTCCCGTGGAGCACCGAGGAGTTCGTCGCCGGCCGGGATGACGTGGACGAGACGGCGGAGGCGGACCGCGTGGACGTCGCGCCGGACACGCGTGCGCCCGCCTCGAGGCCGGCGGAGCAGTCCCGCCCGACGAAGTGGGACGTCACCGACCAGATCCCCGAGGACGAGCTGCCCTGGTGGCGGCAGCCGAAGGGCGACCGGTAACAGCGCCCGTCGACGCCGCGGCTCCCGGTAGGGTTGGTGCCGTGCTCGAACTGGTCGTCCTGATCTCCGGTACCGGGTCGAACCTCCGAGCCCTGCTCGAAGCGACCTTCGACGCCGAGTACCCCGCCCGTGTCGTCGCCATCGGTGCCGACCGTGACGCCGAGGGCCTCGGCCTGGGCGAGGAGTTCTCGATCCCGACCTTCACGGTGCCGTTCACCCGCTACGACTCGCGCGCCGAGTGGGGCCAGGCCCTGGCGGAGCAGATCCGCCCGTGGTCGCCCGACCTGCTCGTGCTCTCCGGCCTGATGCGCCTGCTGCCCCCGGCCGTGGTGTCCGAGTTCGCCCCGGGGATCATCAACACCCACCCGGCGTACCTGCCGGAGTTCCCCGGTGCCCACGGCGTACGGGATGCCCTGGCCGCCGGGGTCACCGAGACCGGCGCGAGCGTCATCGCGGTCGACGACGGCGTCGACACGGGGCCGATCCTCGCGCAGGAGCGCATCCCGGTGCTGCCGGGTGACACGGAGTCGACGCTGCACGACCGCATCAAGCCGGTCGAGCGCCGCCTGCTCATCCAGACCATCCTCGACATCGCCAACGGCACCACCGACCTGAAGGGCACCCCGAGCGCATGAGCGTGCACGCAGCCGACCCCAGCCTCTACCGCGACCGTGACGTGGTCCCGGTCCGCCGTGCACTGATCTCGGTGAGCGACAAGTCCGGCCTGCTCGAGCTCGCCGGCGCCCTGGCCGACTCCGGGGTCGAGATCGTGTCGACCGGCTCCACCGCGCAGACCATCCGTGACGCCGGCTACGCCGTCACCGACGTCGCGAGCGTCACCGGGTTCCCCGAGTCGCTCGACGGCCGGGTGAAGACCCTGCACCCGTCGGTGCACGCCGGCCTGCTCGCCGACCTGCGGCTCGAGTCGCACGAGCAGCAGCTCGCCGACCTCGACATCGCGCCGTTCGAGCTCGTCGTCGTGAACCTCTACCCGTTCGTCGAGACCGTGGCGTCGGGTGCCGACACCGCGACCGTGGTCGAGAACGTCGACATCGGCGGCCCCGCGATGGTCCGCGCCTCGGCGAAGAACCACCCGAACGTGGCGATCGTCGTGTCCCCGGCGTCCTACCCCGAGGTCGTCGAGGCCGTGCGGGCCGGCGGCACGACGCTCGAGCTCCGGAAGCGCCTCGCCGCCCAGGCCTTCGCGCACACCGCCGCCTACGACACCGCGGTGGCGTCCTACTTCGCGAGCGACGTCGTCACCGCCGCTGCGGCCCCGACGACCGCCGGCGACATCCGGACCCCCGGTGCGTTCGACGAGCACCTGGCGGCCGAGGCCGAGCTGTCGGCGACCCTGCGCTACGGCGAGAACGCCCACCAGGCCGCGGCGCTCTACACGACGTCGGACGGCACCGGCATCGCGCAGGCGACGCAGCTGCACGGCAAGGAGATGTCGTACAACAACTACGTCGACGCCGACGCAGCGGTCCGTGCGGCCTTCGACTTCGACGAGCCCGCCGTCGCGATCATCAAGCACGCCAACCCGTGCGGCATCGCGATCGCCCCGGCCGACTCCGCCGACCCGATCGCCTCGGCCCACGCCGCCGCGCACGCCTGCGACCCGCTCTCGGCGTTCGGCGGGGTCATCGCCGCGAACCGCCCGGTCACCGTGGCCATGGCCGAGACCGTGAAGGACATCTTCACCGAGGTCGTCGTCGCCCCCGGGTTCGACCCCGAGGCGCTCGAGATCCTGTCGCGCAAGAAGAACATCCGCCTGCTCACGCTGCCGGCCGACTTCGCGCTCGCCGACCGCGAGGTCAAGCAGATCTCCGGCGGGTTCCTGGTGCAGGACGCCGACCGCTTCACGGGCTTCGACCAGGCCACCTGGACCCTCGTCGCCGGCGAGCCCGCCGACGAGCAGACCCTCGCCGACCTGGCCTTCGCGTGGCGGGCGAGCCGTTCGGTGAAGTCGAACGCCATCCTGCTGGCGAACCAGGGCGCGAGTGTCGGTGTCGGGATGGGCCAGGTCAACCGGGTCGACTCCTGCCACCTCGCGGTGAACCGTGCCGGTGACCGCGCGACCGGCAGTGTCGCGGCGTCGGACGCGTTCTTCCCGTTCGCCGATGGCCTGCAGGTGCTGCTCGACGCCGGTGTCCGCGCGGTGGCGCAGCCCGGTGGCAGCGTCCGCGACGACGAGGTCATCGCCGCGGCGAAGGCCGCCGGCGTCACGATGTACTTCACGAGCGAGCGCCACTTCTTCCACTGATGTGAACAATCGGTGGCGAACCATTGCGCGCCATGAGTCACTGTGAATAGTCTGTAAGGCTCCGCGGCAGGCAGCCGACGATCCCTCGGGACCGGCGGCACCGCGGACACAACGGTGACGAAGACGACGACTGGAGTGACGATGGACAACATGACCGGAACCGTGGCGACGGCCGCCCGTGCAGGTCTCGTGTCCGTCGTGGGGACCACTCCCGCACGGCGATCCCTGATCGCACCGCGGCCCCGCGCCGCGGCCGCCGTCTAGTCGGGCCGTTCCCACGGCCCCGCGGCGCAGCAGCACCGGCGTCCGCGAACCACCCGCCTGAACCCGGGGGACGACTGTCCCTCGGTGCCTCCGGCCCGACCGACGTCATGCGAGTGACGGCGGAGACGCGACCACGCGCCCGGCCGATGATCACCACGCAACGCCACACCGAGCCTCCAGGCCGAAGCCGTGCGACGCGAGCAAGCAAGCAGCAAGCAAGCAAGCAGCAGCGAGCAAGCACCGCGCAGCGCGACCCGGGGACCCGGCAGACGCATGAGGACGCAACGCATGTCCAAGTCGCCCACCACGGCGCGCCCGTCCACCTTCCGCGCGATCGCGCGGATCTACCCCTACGTGAAGCCCTACCAGGGGCGCCTCATCGGCGGCATGGCCGCAGCGATGGGAGCCTCCCTGGTGGCGCTCGCAATCCCCTACGTGCTGCAGTGGCTCGTCGACGGTCCGCTGTCGTCGCGCGACTCGGCGCAGATCTGGCCCGCCGGGCTCGGGGTGCTCGCCCTCGGTGTGCTCGAGGCGTTCTTCATCGCCTCGCGCCGCCGGCTGGTGATGCGCCCCTCGACCCGCATCGAGACCAGCATGCGCAACTCGCTCTACGCGAAGCTGCAGGACCTGCCGGTCGCGTTCCACGACCGCTGGGAGTCCGGGCAGCTGCTGTCCCGTTCCGTGTCGGACCTGTCGCTGATCCGGCGCTGGCTGGCCTTCGGGGTCGTCCTGCTCGTCGTGAACATCGTGACGATCGTCGTCGGCTTCGTCGTGCTGTTCACCTTCGGCTGGATCCTCGGGCTGATCTTCCTGATCGCCTCGATCCCGCTGTGGATCAACGGCCTGCTGTTCGAGCGCCGGTACTCCGCCGTCGCACGCCGCAGCCAGGACCAGGTCGGTGACCTCGCCACGAGCGTCGAGCAGTCGGTGCACGGCATCCGCGTGCTCAAGGCGTTCGGACGCGGCGGCGCGAAGCTCGAGGAGTTCAGCGAGCAGGCCGAGGCGCTGCGCGGCACCGAGATCAAGAAGGCGAAGGCCATCGCGGGCATCTGGCTCTGGCTGCTGCTCGTGCCGGACGTCGCGTTCGCCCTGTGCCTGCTCGCCGGCATCTGGCTGGCGTCGCAGGGGCAGCTCAGCGTCGGCCAGCTGTTCGCGTTCTTCGCGACGGCGACGGTGCTGCGGTTCCCGATCGAGTCGATCGGCTTCCTGCTCTCGATGACGTTCGACACCCGCACGGCGGTCGACCGCTTCTTCGAGGTCATGGACTCCGAGAACACCATCACGGACCCGGAGCACCCGAAGACGATCGCCCAGCCGCACGGCGCCCTGTCGTTCAACGGCGTGCACTTCCGGTACCAGGACTCCGCACCGCAGTACCCGGACCTGATCAACGGCGTCGAACTGCAGCTGCAGCCGGGCGAGACCATGGCGCTCGTCGGGCTCACCGGCTGCGGCAAGACGACGCTGCTCTCGCTCGTGCCGCGTCTGTACGACGTGACGGGCGGCTCAGTGACGATCGACGGGGTCGACATCCGCGACCTCACCCGCGAGGAACTGCGCCGGCACGTCGGCGTCGCCTTCGAGGACGCCACCCTGTTCTCGTCGACCGTGCGTGAGAACGTGCTCCTCGGGCGACCGGACGTGCAGGGTGCCGAGGCCGAGGCGCTCATGCGCGAGGCGCTCGACATCGCGCAGGCGTCCTTCGTGGACGACCTGCCCGACGGCGTCGACACCCGGGTCGGTGAAGAGGGGCTGTCGCTGTCCGGTGGCCAGCGCCAGCGCCTGGCACTCGCCCGCGCGATCGCCGCCCGGCCGTCGGTGCTCGTGCTCGACGACCCGCTGTCGGCGCTCGACGTCGACACCGAGGCGCGGGTCGAGGCGGGCCTGCGCCGCGTGCTCGCCGACACCACGTCGCTCATCGTGGCGCACCGTCCGTCGACGGTGACGCTGGCCGACCGGGTCGCCCTGATGGAGAACGGCGTCGTCACGGCCGTCGGGACCCACCACGAGCTGATGGCCACCAACGAGCACTACCGCTACGTCATCTCGTCGCTCGACGACGACGACGCGACCGCACGACAGGAGGCGATGGCATGAGCCAGCAGACCGACCAGAACCTGCCGGGAGGCACGGCGTCCGTCCCGCAGGAAGCTCCGGACGAGCAGGCTGCCGCCCCCGTCACCGCCTCGATCACCACCATGGGCGTGCGCGGCGAGGAGCGTGAGGACTTCACGAAGGCCGAGAGCAAGCGCCTGCGGCGCCGGTCCCTCGCCCTGCTCGGGTCCCTCGCCGCACCGCTGAAGCTCCGGCTGGTGCTGCTCGGCATCGTGGTCGTGGTCTCGACCGCCGGCACCGTCGCGGGTCCGGCGCTCATCGCGTGGGGCATCGACAACGCCCTGCCCGCGGTGATGGACCAGAACGACTGGGTGCCGGCGTTCGGCGTCGTCGCGACGTACATCGTCGTGGCCGTCCTCGGTGCGGTGCTGACGGCCTGGTACACGGTGCTCGCGGCACGGATCAGCCAGGCGATCCTGTTCGACCTGCGCAAGCGGGTGTTCCTCCACACGCAGCGGCTCTCGCTCGAGTTCCACGAGACCTACACGTCGGGCCGGATCATCTCGCGCCAGACGAGTGACCTCGACTCGATCCGCGAGCTGCTCGACTCCGGGCTGAACCAGCTGATCCAGGGCGTGCTGTACATGGTGTTCACCGCCGTGGCCCTGGTGCTGCTCGACCCGACGTCCGGGCTCGTGCTCGCGGTGTCGCTCGTGCCGCTCTGGTTCCTGATCCGCTGGTTCCAGACGAACTCGCAGACGCTGTTCCGCGCCACCCGCGTCACCTCGGCGCGCGTGATCGTGCACTTCGTCGAGACGATGACGGGCATCCGAGCGGTGCAGGCGTTCCGCAAGGAGTCCCGCAACCGTGACGAGTACGGCGGCTTCGTCGAGGACTACCGGGTGGCGAACACGAAGGTGTTCAACCTGTTCGGCACGTTCGACCCGGTGCTCGTGCTCATCGGCAACGCGACGCTGGCCGCGGTCGTCATCGTCGGTGGTTTCCGGATCGTCGGCGGGACGCTCGAGGTCGGTGCGCTGCTCGCGGTCGCGCTGTACGCCAAGCGCTTCTTCGACCCGGCGCAGGAACTCGCGATGTTCTACAACGGGTACCAGTCGGCCTCGGCGGCGATGGAGAAGATCTCCGGCGTCCTCGAGGAACGGCCGAGCGTGCCGGACCCCGTGAAGCCCACCCGTCTGGCGGACGCCACCGGGAAGATGGACTTCGACGAGGTCGTCTTCGCCTACAACAAGGGCAAGGTCGTGCTGCCGGAGTTCGACCTGCACATCCCGTCGGGGCAGACCATCGCCCTCGTCGGGTCCACCGGTGCCGGCAAGTCGACGCTCGCCAAGCTCATGGCGCGCTTCTACGACCCGACGCAGGGCTCGGTCAAGCTCGACGGCGTGGACCTGCGCGACCTCGACACGAAGGACATGCGCCGCGCGATCGTCATGGTCACGCAAGAGGCGTACCTGTTCTCCGGCACCGTCGCGGACAACATCGCGCTCGGCAAGCCCGGTGCGTCTCGCGAGGAGATCGAGGCGAGCGCCAAGGCCGTCGGCGCGCACGAGTTCATCATGGCGCTGCCCGACGGGTACGACACCGACGTGAACAAGCGCGGTGGCCGTGTCTCGGCGGGCCAGCGGCAGCTGCTCTCGTTCGCGCGGGCGTTCATCGCGGACCCGAAGGTGCTCATCCTCGACGAGGCCACGGCGTCGCTCGACATCCCCTCGGAGCGACTGGTGCAAGAGGGCCTGGAGACCCTGCTCGCCGACCGCACCGCGGTGATCATCGCGCACCGCCTGTCCACCGTCGCGATCGCCCACCGGGTGCTCGTGATGGAACACGGCCGGATCGTCGAGGACGGCACCCCCGCCGACCTCATCGCCGGCACCGGACGGTTCGCCCAGCTGCACGCGGCCTGGCGCGACTCGCTCGTCTAGGCCCCGATCGGGCTGCACCACGTGGTTGGCTTGCTCCATGAGCAACGACAGCGTGGTGCAGCCCGGCGGCGTCGCCCTGCACGACCCCTTCTACGGTGCCCCCTTCACCGAGGCCGTCCGACGGTTCTGGCGGAAGTACACCGTGTTCACCGGACGGGCATCGCGCGCCGAGTTCTGGTGGTGGTGGCTGACGTCGTTCGCGATCGGACTCGTGCTGCAGCTCGTGCCGCAGGTGTTCACGCCGGACTCCCCGGCGCTCGAGAACCCCGTCGGCTCGTACCTGTTCATGCTGTGGGTGCTCGCGACGCTCATCGGGTCGCTCGCGCTCGGCGCCCGACGGCTGCACGACGCGAACCTGTCCGGCTTCTGGCAGTTCCTGCACGTGCTGCCGGGCCTCGGCTCGCTCATCGTGTACGTGCTGTGCCTGCTGCCCGCGAACCCGAAGGGTGCGCGCTTCGACCGCTGAGGCCGACCTGCGTGGCGCGAGGTCAGAACGGGTCGTCCGCGTCCGTGCTGGGTGACCAGCGCGCACGACGCATGTCGAGCCTCCAGGCCGACGTCCCCTGCACGAGCGGCGTCCCCTCGACGCGGTAGTGCTCGAGTGCCCGGGCCTCGTGGTGGAGCGGCGGGTGCCCGCCCGCCCGCACCACGCGCCACCACGGCAGGTCGGCGCCCTCGTGCGCCATCACCTTGCCGACGGCACGCGACGCCCGCGACCCGAGGGCTGCGGCGACGTCGCCGTACGTCATGACGTGACCCGGCGGGATCATCCGCACCACCTCGGCGACGGCGGCGCCGAAGTCGACGGTGTCATCGTCGGATGCCACGTCGTCGGAGGGCACGGCGTCGGAGAGCGCTAGAGCGTCAGGACCGCGAAGTGGTCACCGTACTGGGTCTCGCGCACGACCTCGAAGCCCACGGCGCGGAAGAACGCCTCGGGGCTGTCGTCACCGCCCGGCTCGTACACGACCGTCAGCCGCTCGAACCCGCGGCTGCGTGCCTCGTCCGCCAGGCCGTGCACGGCGAAGCGACCGACGCCCCGGCCCTGCGCGCTCGCCGCCACGTTGACGCGCCAGATGCAGCTGCGCAGCTCTTCCTGCGCGTTGTCGGCGTCGAACGAACCGATGATCAGTCCGAGGACCTCGTCGTCGTCGAGGACGACACGGGTCCACGCGGAGCTCGGCTTGACGTCGGACTCGGCGACCCCGTAGGTGGTCGGCTGCACGAACTGTTCCTGGCCCGGCTTGAGCGTCAGGGAGTTGGCCGCGGCAGCGGTCTTCGCGGAGAGTTCTTCCAGGCGCAGGTCGGACATGCGGCCAGGCTAACGGTGCAGACCGTGCGGAAGCCAGAGACGACGGCAGACCGAGACCGCACCGTTGCCGCGGTATGGTCGCGGCATGGCAGAGCATCGACGCGGAGCGAACCTCCCGTCGATCGGCGGGTTCAACCGCACCGTGGTCCTCGACGCCGTCCGCCGCTCACCCGACGGCCTGAGCCGCGTCGAACTCGCAGCCCGCACCGGACTGAGCGCGCAGACCGTGTCGAACGTCACCCGGTTCCTGATCGAGGCCGGCATGATCGTCGAGTCCGGCACCGTCGTGTCCGGTCGCGGCAAGCCCCGCACGATCCTGCGGCTCGAACCGGGCAGCCGGTACGCGGTCGGCGTGCACGTCGACCCGGCCGTCGTCACCTACGTGCTGCTCGACCTCGCCGGCACCGTCGTCGCCGCGTCCACCACCTCGACCCCCACGGCCGACGACCCGTCCGAGGTGGTGCGCACCATCGCCTCGGCCGTCGACGGGCTCGTCGCCGACGCCGGGGTGGCCGTCGACAGCGTGCTCGGAGTCGGGATCGCGAGTCCCGGACCCATCGACGTCGAGGCGGGCATCGTGGTCGACCCGCCGTTCCTGCCCCGGTGGCGGGACGTGCCGCTGCGCGATGCGCTCGCCGAGGCCACCGGGTACCCGGTCCTGCTCGAGAAGGACGTCACGGCTGCCGCGGTCGGCGAGATGTTCCTGGCGGGGGAGTCCTCGGCCCGGAACTTCGCGTTCGTGTACTTCGGCACCGGGTTCGGCGTCGGGCTCGTCGTCGACCACGAACCCGTGCGCGGGGTGGGGTCCAACGCGGGCGACGCCGGGCACATCATGGTCGACCAGGGGTCGCTCGCGGGCACCCCGGACGGCTCGGGCACGCGCGGCGAGGTCGGTGCAGCCGTCGCGCCGGACCGGCTGGTGCGGATCGCCCGGTCGCGGGGGCTCGGGTTGTCGGGCGGCGGCGCGGTCGCCGATGCCGATGCAGACGCCGCCGATGTCGACGCTGTGAACGCCGCGTGGGACGAACTCGCCGTGGCGATCGCGGACGGGGACGACACCGCCGTCACGCTCGCGGCCGATGCCGGCACCGTCATGGGCAACGCCGTCGTCCTCATCGTGAACCTGCTCGACATCGACCGCGTGGTGTTCGGCGGCCCGTTCTGGTCGCGCATCGCGAGTGCTGCTCTGCCGGCCGCGCGGACCGCCATCGTCGGGTCGCCGTTGCTCGTGCCGAAGCACGCCGTGCAGGTGGTGGAGAGCGACCGCGGTGCCGACGTCGCCGCCGTGGGTGCCGCCTGCCTGGTGCTCGACGCCGCGCTCTCGCCACGGGCCAGCACCCTGCTGATCCGGCGCTGAGTCCGCACGCCGCGTCGTACCCGCCTCGGCCCGCTACGCTGCCGATCGACGATCCGCCCCGAGGCGGGGAACGGTGGGGGACGCATGACGAACACGACGCAGGCCACGGACGCGGCGAATGCGACCGACGCGATGGACCCGCGGTGGGCCCGGGTGCGCCCGCTCGTCTTCCGGACCATCATCGGCGCGGTCGTCGCCGCGGGACTCATCGGGATCATCGCGGTACTGATCGGCGACTTCGGACGGGTCGCGGTGCAGCTGCTCCTGACCGTCGTGGTGGTGGTCGTCTTCGCGCTGCTGTCCTGGTACGACGCCGACGTCTCGTCCAGGCGGTCGGGGACCTTCGCCTTCGTGAGCATCGTCACGTCGATGTACCTGCTCGTCGCCGGGCTGGTCAAGGTGTGGATCGTGCCGAGCAGCCCGTTGGCCGACGACGACGGGATCTGGCTCGTCCTGGAGCGTTTCTGGCACTGGATGTGGCTCGTCGGCGTGGCCCGGGTGGCACTGCTGCACGTGCACCTGCTGCTCGTCATCCATCGCCGCTACCCGACCCCAGCGCTGCAGGTCGTGGCCAAGGCCACCGTCGGCGTGATCGCCCTGCTCGCACTGCTGCTCTCGATCCCGTTGCTCGCGCCGGACGTCGACTACGCGCGGGGCTACTGGCGGCTCGTCTGGGTGGTGGTGATCCTCGACCTGCTCGGGACCGTCGTGGTGCCGCTCAGCAACGCACTGTTCCGTCCGCGGGCCGCGGTGCCGTCGGCGACGTGGTCGGTGCCCGACCCGCAGCCGGCATGGAGCGCGACGCCGACGCCCGACGCTCCCGTGCCCGCGGCTCCGCTGCTCGCCGCGCCCGTCCCGCCCGCGTCGCCACCGACGCCGACGCCGGCCCCCGACACGGTCGTGGCGTCCGACGGTCGTCGCTACGCGGCCCGTCCCGCAGCCTCCCGTGCGCTGGCGTGGCCCCGCTACGTCGACGGCACGCCCCTGCCCGCGCTGCCCGACGGGACGCCGGACTTCTCGGAGGTCACGGAGCGCTGACACGGCCTTCCGCCCACTCCGTGTGCAGGAACGGTCGGGTCAGCAGCGGGGACCCGACCGTTTCTGCACGCCATGGGCGGTGGGGCCGGCCCCAGGGCGGACGGGAGGCACGGTGCGGGGCCGCTCCGCGCCTCCCGGCCGACAGCGGGGCGGGGTCAGTGCGCCGAACCGTGCATGGTCTGGGTGTCGTCCTGACCGGGGATGGCGTCCTTCGTGGTCCAGCCGTACCAGCGGCCGTCGATCTCGGTGACCGCGCGACCGTCGCCGCAGGTGACCAGGCCCTTGCTCGGGATCTCCTCGGGCAGGAAGTCGGCGGTCATCGCCGTGCCGCCGTACGACTCATCGAGCGCGGTGCAGTCGTCCACGTCGACGCCGTCCTTCGACGCGAACCCGATGACGTACCCGGGCCGGGAGACGTGGAGGCGGACATCGATGTCCTTCGCGTCCTCCGGCACCCACTTCGGCATGAAGAACGCCAGGTCCTCGGACTCCCCGGAACGTGGGGCGTCGGAGTACGCGTCGAAGTGCTTCTGCGGGGTCTTGTTCGGCACGATGTCCTGGATCGCGCTGCAGCCGGTGGTCAGCAGCAGGGCGGACACCGCGGCGGTGGAGGCGAGGGCGATCCGGAGGGTGCGGCGGGCGGTGGTGGGGCGCGTGTCGGTGCTCATGGATCCAGTCTCACGACGGACGCGGCGCTGAAACATCACGTGCGCACCCGGAAGCGGCCGGGGGTTACCCCCACCCGCCTGCTCAGGTCGCTTCGGTAAGCAGGTTCGGTGCACCAGACGCAGCAGCCACCGGTCGGAGTCCCCTGGCACCAGGCGACGTTCCCCGCCTCGTTCTCGCGGTTCTGGCGGGGGTACCTCGTGTTCCGGGGTCGTGCCGCTCGCGCCGAGTTCTGGTGGTGGGCGCTCTGGTGGGCGATCATCTCCGCTGCGATCAACATCGTGTACGGCGTCGGACTCTTCATGACGCCGCCGACCGTGCCGAGCCCGGACGAGACGCGCGTCCTCGACCAGGCGATGCAGTCCTTCAACCCGTTCCCGGTCTGGTGGTTCCTGCTCACGTCGATGCCGGTCTTCGCCAAGGCCGCTTTGGGCGTCTTCGTGGTCGTCGGGCTCGCGGCGCTGCTGCCCTGGATCGCCATCGCGGTGCGGCGGCTCCACGACACGAACCGATCCGGTTGGTGGGTCCTGCTGTACCTCGTGCCCGCCGGCAACATCGCGCTCGCCGTGTTCCTCGCGCTGCCCTCGGAGCCACCCGCGGCACCGCAGCAGTCCGGGCCACCCGTGGGCGATCGGCCCGCGCACCCGGTCGTGACGCTGCAGTAGCGTCGGGGCATGCAGCAGGAGATCCTCCGGTACACCGCGTTCGCCGCCGAGCCGGGCGGAGGCAACCCCGCCGGGCTCGTGCTCGACGCGGCCGGACTGACCGACGACCAGATGCTCGCGATCGCCCGGCAGGTCGGGTACCCCGAGACCGCCTTCGTCGTCGGTGCGACGGTGACCGGGCCACGCGTCCGCTACTTCTCGCCGAGCGCCGAGGTCCCGTTCTGCGGGCACGCCACCGTTGCACTGGCCGTCGCCTTGGCGGAGCGCGAGGGGCCGGGCCGCCGGGTGTTCACGACCCTGGCCGGCGAGGTCGCCCTCGATGCGACCGTCGGTTCGGACGGCGCGGTGCAGGTCGCGATGACGAGCGTCGAGCCGGCGACACGGGACATCGAACCAGCCCTGCTGGCGCGGCTGTTCGACCTGCTCGGACTCGAGGCAGTGGACATCGCTCCGGGGTTCCCCGTGCTGGAGTCCTTCGCCGGCAACTGGAACCCGGTGCTCGTGCTGCACGACCGCGAGCTGTTCCACCAGTTCCGGTTCGCGCCGGGGCCCCTCGCCGAGCTCAAGCGCTCGGCCGGCTGGGCTGGGATCATCACGGTGCTGTACCGCACCGACGACCGGGAGTACGAGGCGCGCAACCTGTTCCCCGCCGGGCGCATCACCGAGGACCCGGCGACGGGATCGGCCGCGGCGTCGACCGGGGCGTACCTGCGGCAGATCGGTGCAGCGCAGCCGGGCGACCGCGTCACGATCCGGCAGGGGCGGCACGTCGGGCGTCCGAGTCTGCTGCTCGTGGACGTGCCCGAGGCCGGCGGGATCACGGTGACGGGGAGCGCGACCCCGATCTCCTGACAGACGTTCCTTCCCAGAACGCACGCGATGGGAAGCGGAATCGGGCGTACCTGGTCGAAACTTCCGACCCGGTACGCCCGATTCCGCCCGGCACGCCCGATTCCGCCCCAGAAACTCCTTGACACGGTTAAGTCAATACGGTGGACTAATCCTGCGCGCGGGCGATGGTGCCCGCGGACATCACCCGTGCAAAGGAGCACCGATGAAACGCACCCGCATCATCGCCGGACTCGCAGCTGTGGCCGTGGCCGCAGTCGGTCTGGCTGGCTGCTCGAGCTCGGGGTCCGCCTCGAGCGACACGATCAAGATCGCGTACCAGAAGTTCGGCGCCTTCCAGCAGCTCGACGCCCAGATGAAGGTCGTCAAGAAGCAGTACGAGAAGGACAACCCCGGCAAGAAGGTCACCCTCGTGCCCATCCAGGCGCAGGGCAACGACTACTACACGAAGCTCGCGCTCATGAACAAGGCGCCGGCCACCGCCCCGGACGTCATGTACGAGGACACGTTCCTCGTCAAGGCCGATGCCGAGGCGGGCTACCTGCTGCCACTCGACGAGTACACGGACAAGTGGGACGAGTGGGACCAGTTCTTCGACAACGCCAAGCAGGCCGGGCAGGGTGACGACGGCAAGATCTACGGCGTCCCGATGGGCACCGACACCCGAGCCCTCTGGTACAACAAGGACATCTTCGAGAAGGCCGGGCTCGAGGTCCCGTGGAAGCCGAAGACCTGGGACGACGTGCTCGCGGCAGCGAAGACCATCAAGGACAAGCAGCCCGACGTCATCCCGTTCAACATCTACTCGGGCAAGGCGCAGGGCGAGGCCTCGACCATGCAGGGCTTCGAGATGCTCCTGTACGGCGCCGACGGCTCCGGCAACACCCTGTACAAGGACAAGAAGTGGGTCACCGGCTCGAAGCAGTTCGAGGACTCGCTCAAGTTCGTGAAGGACGTCTACCAGGGCGGCCTCGGCCCGACACCGCAGCAGGCGCTCGACACGAACGTCGGCACGACCATCGCCCAGACGTGGCTGCCGAAGGGCAAGCTCGCGATCGACCTGGACGGTTCGTGGCAGTCCGGCACGTGGCTGAAGTCCGGCACCGCGCCGTGGCCCGAGTGGAACGACGTGATGGGCCAGGCACCCATGCCGACCCAGAACGGGCAGGCTCCCGGCTACAACTCGATGTCCGGCGGCTGGACCCTGGCGGTCGGCGCGAAGTCGAAGAACCCGCAGGCGGCGTTCGACTTCATCACGAGCTTCCTCGACAAGGACGGTTCACTGAAGTACGACACCGAGAACAGTCAGATCGCCGTCCGCAAGGACGTCGCGGACGACCCGGCTTACACGGCGGCGAACCCGACGTTCAAGTTCTTCTCGGGGTTGGTGGAGAACACCAACTTCCGCCCGGCGACGAGTGACTACTCGCAGGTCTCCAACGCGATCCAGGTCGCGATGGAAGCGGTCATGACGGGTCAGCAGTCGCCGAAGGACGCGGCTGCCGCCTACGACAAGGCCGTCACGCAGGTGGTCGGCAAGGAGAACACCGTCTCCGCTGGTTGACGGACGTCACCCACTGACGGCCTGGAGGCGCGGGGCGGTCCCGCACCGCGCCTCCCGTCCGTCCTTCCCCACCTTCGGAACCCCTCCGCACCCGGAAGGCACCCATCGTGTCCAGCACCCCCCTCGCGCCGACGCTGTCGGCGCCCGGTGCGCCGAAGCGCACCGATCCACCCGTGCCGCGGAAGCGGCGACCACTGCGGAACGTCGGACGAGCGGTCCCGCTCCTGCCCGCCCTGGTCCTCCTCGTCATCTTCCTGCTCGGCCCCGTCATCTCGTCGTTCTACGGGTCGTTCACCAACTCGGCGCTGACCGGTGCCAGCGCGGCCGACCAGCAGTTCGTCGGGTTCCAGAACTACGTCGAGCTGTTCCAGGACCCGGACTTCCCGAAGTCCGTCATCCTGACCGTCGTCTTCCTGCTGGCCTCGGCCGTGGTGGGACAGAACGTGCTCGGCCTCGGGCTGGCCCTGCTGATGCGCTCGGCCAACAAGGCCGTCCGGGCGATCGTCGGCACCTTCGTGGTCGCTGCGTGGGTCCTGCCGGAGATCGTGGCGTCGTTCGCGGCGTACGCGTTCTTCAACGACGAGGGGACGCTCAACACGTTCCTGGCGTCGATCGGGATCACCGGCGCGAACTGGCTCTACACGTACCCGATGCTCGCCGTGATCCTGGCGAACATCTGGCGTGGCACCGCGTTCTCGATGCTCGTCTACTCGGCCGCCGTGCAGGAGGTCCCGGAGGAGATCACCGAGTCCGCCGAGGTCGACGGAGCCACCGGCTGGCAGCGGCTCGTCTACATCACGCTCCCGGTGATCCGTCGGAGCATCTCGACGAACCTCATGCTCACGACGCTGCAGACCCTGTCGGTCTTCACGCTGATCTTCGTGATGACCGGCGGCGGTCCGGGCACGAACTCGTCGACCCTGCCGATCCTGGCGTACCAGGAGGCGTTCAAGTTCTCGCAGCTCGGCTTCGGGACCGCGATCGCGACCATCCTGCTCGTGGTGGGGGCGGTCTTCTCGATCATCTACATCCGGGCCCTCAAGCCGGAGGTGGACTGATGGCCATGACAGCCCCGTCCCTCGACCAGACCACGACCCGCTCGGTGACCGCACCGGGGTCGATGCACATGACGTCGCCGCGCGGCCGCACGATGCGGTGGGTGTCGAACACCGTGCTGCTCGTCATCGCGGTGTGCTTCGCGGTGCCGCTGCTCTGGCTCGTGCTCGCCTCGTTCGACACCCAGGCGTCGCTGTCGGTGAAGCTGCCCTCGCAGTTCACCCTCGACAACTTCGCGAAGGTGCTCACCCCCGAGCTGTCGTTCATCCCGCTCGCGAACAGCCTGCTGCTCTCCGGCGGCACCGCGGTCGTCACCGTGGTGTTCGCGCTGCTCGCCGCGTACCCGCTGTCCCGGTACAAGATGCGCGTCAACAAGCCGTTCCTGTACAGCATCCTGTTCGGCACCGGCCTGCCCATCACCGCGATGATGGTGCCCGTCTACGCGCTGTTCGTGTCGCTCAACCTGATCGACAACGTGTGGGGCTGCATCTTCTTCCTCGCCGCCACGTCGCTGCCGATGGCGATCTGGATGGCGAAGAACTTCATGGACTCGGTGCCGATCTCGCTGGAAGAAGCGGCGTGGACCGACGGCGCCTCGATGCTCACCACCCTGACCCGCATCGTGATCCCGCTCATGCGTCCGGGCATCGCCGTCGTGTTCATCTTCGTGTTCATCCAGGCGTGGGGGAACTTCTTCGTCCCGTTCGTCCTGCTGCTCTCGCCCGAGAAGGTGCCCGCCGCGGTGAGCATCTTCAACTTCTTCGGGCAGAACGGGGCAGTGGCGTACGGCCAGCTCGCCGCGTTCTCGATCGTCTACTCCGTGCCCGTCATCGCCCTCTACGTGATCGTGTCCCGAGGCCTCGGCGGCGGCAACGCCCTCGCCGGCGGCATCAAGGGCTGACGCCGGCCCCCACCCCCGCAAGACACCGGTGTTCGCGCGTCGAACACCCGCGAACCGCGGTCCGATCCGCGAACACCGGTGTCCCGCGAACCAGAAAGGAAGCACATGCACCAGGACGAACCGCTCGTCGAGGCCCGGATCGCCCGCCTCGTGCGCGACCGTGTCGACCCCGCCGTCCTCCGTCGCTCGGCGCCGGTGACGATCGAGGCGTGGGAGGTGCCGGGTGAACCGGTGCCCTTCGACGCCGCCGTGGGCGAGACGTACACACCGTTCACGGTGGGGTCGCACTGGGGCGGACGCCCGTGGGGCACGACGTGGTTCCGGGTGACCGGTACCGTGCCGGCGGACTTCGGCACCGCGCCGGGGACCACCGCCGAGCTCCTCGTCGACCTGGGGTTCACCAAGCGGCAGCCCGGGTTCCAGGCCGAGGGACTCGCGTTCCGCGCCGACGGCTCCACGATCAAGGCGATCGAGCCGCGGAACGACACCGTGCCGCTCGAGGTCGGCCCGGGGGAGTCCTTCGAGCTCTGGATCGAGGCGGGGGCGAACCCGGACATCGGCGGCGACTCGTTCCAGGGTGCGACCCCGCTCGGCTCGCGCTCCACCGCCGGCGACGACCCGATCTACCGCCTGAGGGCACTCGAGGTCGTCGAGCGCGACGACACCGTGTGGGAACTGCAGCAGGACCTCTGGGTACTGCGCGGGCTGATGGCCGAGCTCCCCACCGACGGCACCCGCGGCGCCGACATCCTGCGGGCACTCGAACGCGCCGCCGACGCGCTGGACCCGGACGACGTCGCCGGCACCGCCGCGGACGCCCGTCAGGTCCTGGCACCGGTGCTCGCCGTCCCCGCCAGCCCCGCCGCCCACCGCGCGATCGCCGTCGGGCACGCCCACATCGACTCCGCCTGGCTGTGGCCCGTGCGCGAGACGAAGCGCAAGTGCGCGCGGACGTTCTCGAACGTGCTCGACCTGATGGACCGCGACCCCGACTTCACCTTCGCCTGCTCGTCCGCGCAGCAGTACTCCTGGATCCGCGACGAGTACCCGTCCATCTGGACCCGCATCAAGCAGCGGGTCGCCGAGGGCCGGTGGATCCCGGTCGGCGGCATGTGGGTCGAGTCGGACACCAACCTGCCCGGCGGTGAGGCCCTGGCCCGCCAGTTCGTCGCCGGCAAGCGCTTCTTCCTGGAGGAGTTCGGCATCGACACCCCGGAGGCCTGGCTCCCCGACTCGTTCGGCTACTCGGGTGCCCTGCCGCAGATCGTCCGCGCCGCCGGGTCGAAGTGGTTCGTCACCCAGAAGCCGTCGTGGAACGAGACGAACGTCATCCCGCACACCTCGTTCCACTGGGAGGGCATCGACGGCTCGCGCGTCCTGACGCACCTGCCCCCGGCCGACACCTACAACTCCGACGTCTCGCCCGCCGACCTGCGCCGCGGCGAACGGAACAACAAGGAACGCGGCACCGCGAACACCTCGATGCTCCTGTACGGCTTCGGGGACGGCGGCGGCGGTCCCACCCGCGAGATGGTCGGCGCCGCACACCGCCAGCACGACCTCGACGGGTCGCCACACGTCACGCTCGGCACGCCGGCGCAGGTGTTCGAGCAGCTCGAGGCCGAGCTGCCGACGCCGGGGGTCTGGTCGGGGGAGATGTACCTCGAGTTCCACCGCGGCACCTACACGTCGCAGATCCGCACGAAGCAGGGCAACCGCCGCTCCGAGCACCTGCTGCGCGAAGCCGAGCTCTGGGCAGCGACGGCGGCGGTCCGGCTCGGCAGCGAGTACCCGTACGCCGAACTCGAGGACGCCTGGCACACCGTCCTGCTGCAGCAGTTCCACGACATCCTGCCCGGGTCCTCGATCGCGTGGGTGTACGAGAACGCCGAGGAGCAGTACGCCCGGGTCGCCGAGGTGCTCGAGGGGCTGATCGGCAGCGCGACGACGGCGCTCGCCGGCAGCGCGACGACGGCGCGCGCCGGCACCGACGACGCCGCGTCGGTCGTGCGCTTCAACGCCTCGCCGGTCGCGGCAGGGGACGTGACCGCCCTGGCAGGTTCGGTCGTCCACGCGCCGCGACCCGTGCCTCCCGTCCGGAGCGGCGACCGCTTCGTCTTCGACACCGGCGTGGTCACCGCGACCATCGACGCTGCCGGCCACGTCGTCTCGTTCGTCGACCACGCCACCGGACGCGACGCGATCGCGCCCGGCGCTGCGGCCGCGGAGTACACGGTGTTCCGCGACACCCCGAACCAGTGGGAGGCGTGGGACATCGACCGCGCATACCAGCGCAACGGCACGGTGCTGTCGGCCTCGTCCGTCTCGGTCGACGGCTCGTCGCTCGTGGTGGAACGGTCCTTCGGATCGTCGACGCTCACCACGCGCTACTCCGCCGTGCAGGGCGAACCGGAGCTGACCGTCGAGACCGAGGTCGACTGGCACGAGCACCAGAAGCTGCTGAAGCTCGCGTTCCCGATCGACGTGCTCGCGTCGTCGGCCTCGAGCGAGATCCAGTTCGGGCACATCGACCGGCCGACGCACCAGAACACCTCGTGGGACCACGCCCGGTTCGAGACCTCGGCACACCGCTGGGTGCACGTCGCGGAGCCCGGGTTCGGCGTCGCGGTGGCGAACGACTCGACCTACGGCCACGACATCACGCGCGAGACCCGGCCGGACGGCGGGATCACCACGCTCGTGCGGGAGTCGCTGCTGCGCGGGCCGACGTTCCCGGACCCGAACGCCGACCAGGGGCACCACGTGTTCCGGACGGTGCTGCGGATCGGGGACTCGGTGCTCGACGCCGCCGACTCCGGGTACCGGCTGAACCTGCCGGTCCGGAGCGTCCCCGGGTCGGCCGAGGTCGCGCCCATCGTCACGGTGTCGTCGCCGCAGGTGTTCGTCGAGGCCGTCAAGCTCGCCGAGGACCGCTCCGGAGACGTCGTCGTGCGACTGTACGAGGGGCTCGGCGGCCGGGCGACGGACGTCGGGGTCTCCTTCGGGTTCGACGTCGAGTCGGTGTCGCAGGTCGACCTGCTCGAGCGCCCGCTGGAGCGCTCGTGGTCGGCCGGGGAGCCGGTCGTGCTGACCCTGCGTCCGTTCGAGATCGTGACGCTGCGCGTGCGTCGGGCCTGAGGCAGCGGGCCCGGCGTTCGGTCGGGGAGAGACCGCGGCGCCGGACGGGACACGGGTGCGTTCCGTCCGGCGCCGTGTTGCGTGCGGGTGGGTGG